>JAYTFV010000152.1:0-3461 GCA_043734065.1 Planctomycetota bacterium | reverse complement strand
CGCTGCTGAAGCAGTGCAAGAATAAGAAAAGCGTGGCGATGAACCGCCGCCGCTGCGGCTGGAACGAAGCCACCCTGCTCGAAATCCTTACGGGGGCCACGACTTAGTGACCGCTGGCCCTGGGCGTCAGATCTTTCGGATTAACAATATTTGTCACGAGGGACACCGCCTTGTCGCCCTGTCCGACCTGTATAAACCGTAAGACATGCGGCGGCGCACCCGACCGCGCCTGATCTCGGGGCCACAGCCAGACTTCGCTCCCATCGACTTCGGCCAGCCCCTGCGTGCTGAGCGTGAGCAAGCACGCATTCGACGCCACTCGCAGCAGAAAACGCACGCCCGCAGCACACAACCGCTGGCACAGCTCGTATCCGATGAACCCCGCGTCGGCAGTCACCAAGCTGTCGGGAGGAAGCCCCGCCAGCATCTCTTCCAGGTGCCGCCGTTCGCTGTCAGTCCCCGGTCCCGTGCGAAAAGCCCACAGCGTGTTCGAAGGCAGGTGGATGAGCAGAGTATTAAAGATCTGCGGAGCGGTGCGTTCCTTCCCGGCACATTTTAATACCTTCTCATTCGCAGCTGTGCGAGGACACTCGAACCGCGATCCATCGACGGCAAAGACCACCCAGCGCCCTGTCTTCCAGGACTTTTCGCAACTCGCCCGCGCCCGTTCCTGCAACCGCTCTCGAACTCGCCGAACCATCTCCGGAAGCCAGCGCCGCAAGGCCACGACGTAACCTCCATAGGAGGTCGGCACGGTCCACTCCGGGAACCATCGCTGCAACAGATCTCGCGCCTTGTCGAACCGAGCGGCCAGCGTGGGAGCCTCATCCCAACTCATCACGACCAGCGCCGCCAGCAATCTCGCGGGGGTCCACTGCGAGTTCCCATGCACCTCGATCGACAACCACAACCGCTCCGGGAACAGCTTCGCCATCGCCGTTCGTAACTGCTCAATATACAATCGCCGCACTGGCATCCGTGCCATGATCGAGTCTCCAAAGGGAACCGGGCTGTGTTCAGAACCCGCTCCCTAACCGAGACTCGATCTCTTTGTCCAGATGGGAATTACCTCGTTTTCACAAATCGTGAACGGCGTTGGGTGCCACCCCGCGGTGGCCCGAGAAGGCCGAATAGTCACTTGGGCGGTGGGAAATAGCCATCCGCCGTCTTGCTGGTCTGGATGTCCCCCATCACGCATTTCCAGTCACCGAAGGATGTCTTGTAACAGATGCCCTCGGCCTTTGGGCAGTCGATCTTCTTGCAGTTCTGGCCTTCGGGGTGGGCGGAATTGATAGGGTAGCATCGGTAGTAGGTGTAACTGCCGCGCACCGGGTAAACCAATTCGGTCACGTCCGCGTCGCCCGAACCATCGGCCTGGTCGAATGGTCGACCCTTGCCGATTTCGACCTTCACGTTCTCGGTCAGGTAGAGCTCGCCCAGGGTGCCCGTGCCCGTGTCCTTCTCGAACCCGCTGATGAAGTACGCGCGGGCCTGAACGGCTGTCGGCGCGCCAGTCTTGGGTTCCTTCGTCGATTCGCACTTCAGCGGGTCGCGCGCCCCGTATCGGGCACCGGCCCCCGATTTGTCGGACTTGAGCAGGTCGGGGGCTGGCACAGGCTCCTTGGGCTTCGGGTCTTCACCCAGAGCAACGGCACCGCCCAACGTCACAGCGCCAACAGCCACAGCCTTCAACGCGTCCCGACGACTTAGTTCGTTCATTGGTGATCCTCACGCCCGATTAGATCGAGTGACTGGTCGGCTCCGGATCGGGCATTCCGGTCTGCCGTCCAAACAGGGATTCGACCCCCGAAGTGCGGTTAACTGTATCCATACTCTCTCGGTGCGGCAAGGACTTGCCAATGATGAGGAGTCAATCTGTCAATCTGAATCACAAATTTGCGACCGACTTCTAGACAGATTCCAGCCATGCATTTCACGCATCTCAAGTCGTTTGTCTCGCAAGCGAGCCACCACCTACGAAAAGAACGCGGAAGAGTTGCGGGCCAGCGGCTCCCCCGCGTCTTGTCTCCCGTTGGGCGATGGTATCAGGCTACTCGGAGGCGGGCGGGATTTCCAATGGAATCCGCATAGCCAGTGGCGGGCGGATCAGGTCGTCTTATCAGCAGGGTTCAGCGTGAACTGTCCCCGGTCGGCCTTCATGAACCGGGCGTCGGTCCCCTTCTTCTGCAGCTCTCTGAGAATTGCGGAATACAGCGTGGCGTACGGGGTCGCTCCGCCGGAGCTGGTCCAGTACCCCTTCGCGGCCATCGCTTCGATCATCGCCTTTGTGGTCATCGGCTGGCCGGATTCGGCCAGGACTTTCACAGCCGCGTCGAGTTGGCTCAGCTTGCCATCGAGCTTCATGGCATTCGGCGTCTTGGCTGCGGTGACCTTCGCGAGGGCAGCGGGCTTAGCCGCCTTCGGTGCAGGGGCCTTCTTGGTGGACTTGGGAGCGGGCTTCTTCGTGGGCATGGTGGCATCTCTTTCTAGCAGGGGCTCAAAGGACACGGCCTCGACCAACTCGGTCGGGGCCCAGGAAGTCTCGTGATTGCGGCGGGCTTGGAAGGTTCGGGTCGAGCCATCGGGGGCGGTGAACTCGACCTTCTGTTGCGGCTGATCGATCCGGACCAGGGCCCGGCACTCATTCACCATCAGCAGCGTGCCGGTGATGTCGAGGTCCGGTTGCCGGAACCTCGTTCCCGGCGGGAGTTGGTTCAGGCGGCGTTTCATCGCGGGGCCTTAGCAGGAGAATCCGAGGCTGGCGGACTCTTCTTCGCTGACCACGCCCATCGCGAACGCGGCGTACACCGCATACTGGAGAGCGTCGTGCATCTGCTCTGCGTGGCCCCAATCAACCTTGGGGCGTTGCGGGAACTCTGTCGCAGCGGCCTGCATCCGGGTGAGTAGGGCAGTCAAGGCTTTGGCATGTTTCTCGGTGGCCAAGCGGGCAGTCATGGTTCGGTCTCGCGTCGTGGTTTCGAAGGTCGCATCGCTGTCGCGACGTGACATGAGTTACCTCGATGTCGAAACAACATCCACTCGACTGCGGGTCGTTTTCGCAGGATTTCAGCATGTTTATTGCATGCCGGACGAAGATCGCATCAACCCGCTGGCACTCACGCTGCCCGACGCCGCTCGCCTGCTTTCGAAGGCCGGGTGATGGGTGATCTCGCAGGAACAGATCGAGACGGACGTGGTCGCCGGTGCGTCGCAGAACGGAGATGACACGACCAACCTCATCCCGTCTGCGGCGTGGTTGTGCGCCGCCATTTTCATCCAGATTTTTCCCCGGCCCGCGCCACCGTTTTCAACCGGGCTTAACAACTCGGCCTGCCGGTTTGTATAATCTAGACTCGGCGTTTTGTCGGGCTTGGCGTTGGCGGGCGCGAACAACACTCCGGACGCGGACCACGACGACGGCATTCTCACCGCTGCCGAAGTCGAAAGCCTCGACCTGCGTG
>JAYTFV010000151.1:0-19544 GCA_043734065.1 Planctomycetota bacterium | reverse complement strand
CGGGGTCCGGCGTTGGTCCACCGCTTGGGGTGTCACGTTCGCCCCACACTGGGCGGCCATGACAGCCAGCTCCTCAAGGGAAGCCATCGGCTTCTGCAGGTGCCCTAAGACAAATGTCATCGCCAACGAAGCCGGTGAAAAGACTCGCTGCCGCCTAATCACGCCCGACATCTCAGCCGCTTTCTGGGAAATCGGCCCCAAAACCTGTTGCAACGCCGCGCCAACCTTGGCTAGCATCTCCATGGGAAGTTCCTTCTTCCAGAATCAGGTCTTGAACTAACCGACTATGGTTGAAGAACTTCCCTTTTTCGTCCAGACCCTCTTTCTTAACTTGATGCGTATGGGTTGAGCGAAGCGACACCACCGGGCATGGGCTGTAACCCCTCCGGGGTGAATTTCTCCCGCTGCCCGTTTTTCGAATGAACCCCCGCCTCGCTGGCGCTCGGGGCCCTCGCTTACGCTTCGGGTTACTGGACCGCTCATGAGGGAATGCACGCGGCAGGTTTGCCAACGTGCGGTCCGGTGGCAACAATGCGGCGTCACCGCTTTTCTCTGGAGAGGCGCGAACACGGGCCGCTTCCGCTCCTCGACAATTAGCCCACTGAACACCCATGACCGGCAACGCCTTCGGTTCACGTTCGACCCTCAAGACCAGCAGCGGCGATTACGCAATCTACCGATTGCAGAAACTGGCCGATGCCGGAATGCGCGGGATCGAGACGCTGCCGTTCTCGATCCGCGTGCTGCTCGAGGCGTGTCTCCGTAATGTCGACGGGTTCATCGTCAACGAGGAGCACGTCGCCGAGGTCGCGGGCTGGAACGCCGCCAAGCCGAAGGAAGTCGAGATCCCGTTCATGCCGGGGCGGGTCGTGTTGCAGGACTTCACCGGGGTGCCCGCGGTCGTCGACCTCGCAGCTCTCCGCGAGGCGATGGTCCGCATGGGCGGCGATCCCAAGAAGATCAACCCGCTGGTGCAGTGCGATCTCGTGATCGACCATTCGGTGCAGGTCGACCAGTTCGCGACCGAGGGGGCGCTGCAGGGGAACATTGACATCGAGTTCGAGCGGAACATCGAGCGGTATCAATTCCTCAAGTGGGGCCAAAAGGCATTTCAGAACTTCCGCGTCGTGCCCCCCTCGATCGGCATCGTGCATCAGGTGAATCTGGAATACCTCGCGACCGTCTGTCTGACCAAGAACGGCGTGGCCTATCCCGATTCGCTAGTCGGCACCGACAGCCACACGACGATGATCAACGGCCTCGGCGTCGTCGGCTGGGGCGTGGGCGGGATCGAGGCCGAAGCCGTCATGCTCGGACAGCCGATCTACATGCTGTTGCCGGAAGTGGTCGGGTTCAAGATCACGGGCGAGTTGCCGGAAGGGGCGACCGCGACCGACCTCGTGCTGACGGTGACGCAGACGCTGCGCAAGCATGGTGTGGTCGGCAAGTTCGTCGAGTTTTACGGCCCCGGCCTGACCGCGATGAGCCTCGCCGACCGGGCGACGATTGCGAACATGGCCCCTGAGTACGGAGCCACGATCGGGTTCTTCCCGGTCGATGCGGAGACCCTCCGCTATCTGGAGCGGACCGGTCGCTCGAAGAACACGGTTGACCTCGTCGAACGCTACTACAAGGAGCAGGGCCTGTTCCGCACCGATGCCTCGCCTGAGCCCCGATTCAGCAGCAAGCTGTCGCTCGACCTCTCGACGATCCAACCGTCGATGGCCGGACCGAAGCGTCCGCAGGACCGCGTGCTGCTCAAGGATATGAAGACGGCCTGGCACAAGGATCTGGCCACGACCTTCGGAAAAACTGGCCCTTCCCATAAGGTTCCGGTCGCTCAACCCTCAACCCTCAACCCTCAACCTCCCTCCATCACCGACGGTGCCGTCGTCATCGCCGCGATCACCAGCTGCACGAACACCAGCAACCCCAGCGTCATGGTCGCAGCGGGTCTCGTCGCCCGCAACGCCGTGGCCAAGGGCCTGACGAGTAAGCCGTGGGTGAAGACCTCCCTCGCCCCCGGCAGCCGTGTTGTTACCGATTACCTCGATAAGGCCGGATTGACCGCACCGCTCAACGCCCTCGGGTTTAACACCGTCGGGTACGGCTGCACGACCTGTATCGGGAATAGCGGACCGCTGCCGGAGGCCGTCTCGCACGCCATCACCGAAGGCAACCTCGTCGCAGCTGCGGTGTTGTCGGGGAACCGCAACTTCGAAGGCCGAGTCCAGCCGCAAGTGAAGGCGAATTACCTCGCCAGCCCGCCGCTCGTCGTGGCCTACGCGATCGCCGGAACAACCGACATCGACCTCGCCACCGAACCGCTGGGGACGGGCAAGGACGGGAAGCCGGTGTACCTCAAGGACATCTGGCCATCGCAAAAAGAAATCAGCGACACTATCGCCGCCTCACTCTCGCCGTCGATGTTCACCACCCAATACGGCAAAGCCGCCGATGGCCCGCCCGAGTGGCAGCGGATCAAGGACACGACCGGCGACCTCTACCAGTGGGACGCCAAGAGTTCGTACATCCAGGAGCCGCCGTTCTTCGTCGACATGCCCGTCACGCCCGGCCCGATCCACGGCATCAACGGGGCGCGCTGCCTCGTCTCGGTCGGCGACTCGGTGACGACCGACCATATCAGCCCGGCTGGGAACATCAAGAAGGACTCCCCCGCCGGGTTGTTCCTGCGCGAGAGTGGCATCGCCCCCGAAGACTTCAATAGTTACGGAGCCAGACGCGGCAATGACCGCGTGATGACGCGTGGGACGTTCGCGAACATCCGCTTAAAGAACCTGCTGGTCCCCGGCAGCGAAGGGAACGTGACGAACTATCTGCCGACTGGCGACGTGATGAGCATCTACGATGCCTCACTGAAGTACAAGACCACGCACACGCCACTGGTCGCACTCGCGGGCAAGGAATACGGCACCGGCTCCTCGCGCGACTGGGCTGCCAAGGGCACGTATCTGCTCGGCATCCGCTGCGTGATCGCCGAGAGCTTCGAGCGCATCCACCGCTCGAACCTCGTCGGCATGGGCGTACTCCCGCTGCAGTACCGCGAAGGGGAAAGCCGTGAGGTGTTCGAACTCGATGGGACTGAAACATTCTCCATCGCCCTCGACGACACCCTCAAGCCGCGTCAGGCCGTCGAAGTCACCGCCCGCCGAGCCAACGGCGAAGAGGTCTACTTTGTCACGACCTGCCGCATCGACACCCCGGTCGAAGTCGAGTACTACCGCCACGGCGGGATTCTGCACAAGGTGCTGCGGGATTTGGTGAAGGGTTGATTGTGGTACGACACTCCGTGTCGTACGTACGACGCGGAGCGTCGTACCACAATACGACTTGACCGTACGACATCCGCACTCCCGGTCAGCGTTCACCAGTGGGTCATTCCGTCTTCCGGTGGTCATCCACTGCCTGGGCGGTCTGCACGTTGAGCGTGCGGAGGTAGGCATACAAATCGGCGTAATCGCTGGGGATCAGATCCTTCAAAAGTCCGCTGGGCATGAGGGAGGTGTTCAGCGGTTTGCGGTTTTCGATGTTGGCGACCTCAATGCGAAAGGTCTGGTTGGCGGCGTTGCGGATCACGACGCCATCGATCGCTTCGTACACGACCATGCCGGTGAAGATGCGGCCGTCCTTGGTCTCGATCAACGTCGTCTGGTAGCGCGGGGAGACATCGCGATTGGGCAGCACGATCGCGGTGAACAGATCCTCGCGGGAGAACCGCGTGGCCGAGCCTTGCAGGTCGGGACCGAGGGCCCGGCGGGAGCTGTGGCACTGGACGCAGGCCCGGCTGTGGAACAGCTTCTCGCCCCGGCTGGCATTGCCGTGTGCCCAGTCGACGGTGGTCAGCGTTTGCTTGAGTTCTTCGATCCCCTGCTGAGTGTTGCCTGCCTGACGGGCGAACTCGGAGGGGAATTTCTGCTGGACGTAGGCGGTCCACTTCGCGACGAGCGGGGCCTGAACATTGCCGTCCTGACCGGCCTGATAGCCGAAGTTCTGGCCGAGGTTGCGGCGGAGGAGTTCCTCCAACTGGTCGCGAACCTGCCGTTCCTGGTCCACCGGGGCCAGCTTGCGGAAAGCCCGCAGGAGTGCCACGTTTTCGAGTCCCGAGTCACTGGCCGGGAGCAGCAGCAGAGCCTTCACGCATTCCGCCATGACATCGGCGGGGGAGTTGTCCAACCCGGAGATGAACTTGTCGCGGTCGAGGGCATTCGGCTTTTCGGCCAGGGACATCAGCACCGCGTTGCGCAGCGCGAAGTTGTCGAACTGGGCTCGCACGAGATCCTTCGTCGCCTCATCCGGGCTGGTCCCCAGCAGAAACACGACATCATTGGTCCACTGGTAGTCCGGCATGGTCTGGATCTTGCGGAGGAACGCGGCGACCAACTGCGGGAATTGTTCCTCCTGGAACTCGCCCACAAAGATGACGTGTCCGGGTCGACCGAATTCGGGGTCTTTCAGCAGCGCGACGGGGAGGCCGGGATCCTGCTTGACGAGGGCCGAGTACATCTCGGTGACTCGTTCATCCCAGTCGCTGTCCTGGGGCAGTTTGCGCAGCTTGATCTTGCCTTCGAGGCTGACGAGGGCGTGGGCGATGGCTGTCTGCTGGGTCGGCGAGGGCTGGACCTTGAACCGGGCGGTGACCAGCAGCCGGTGGATGTCGGCAACGGGGTGCGACTGCAGAGTGAGCTGCGTCAGCACCTTCCCCAGCAGGTTCTCATCGGTCGGTTGAGACAGCGCCATGGCCCGTTCGATTTCGAGATCGACCAGTTCGGAACCACTGGGGTAGAACTCGGTGTAAGCGGCGTTGAGCGTGGCGATCTCCGGCTGATTGACCGTCAGATCCCAGCGGCTGGTGTAGCCCAGAAACGCCTCGGGCACCAAGTCTCCGGCAGGCATCATGTCGCCCAGCGACAACTGAAGCAGACGAGCGGCGTCGAGCTTGAGGGCCTGATTGTAGTCCTTCTTGAGGATGCGGGTCGCGATCTCGACCGGGTAGTTGTGGAACTTGCCGCGCCGCTGATCGAAGGCGACCGCCACGGAGACCCCGGACTGCCAGCCGTGCTTGACTCCCTCCTGGGAGATCTCGTGATAAGTGTCCACCGAAGCCCGCGTCAGCAGTCGCACCGCAGTCTGGCGGATCAGCCGGTCGCTGCTGCCGAGCTGAATTGCTATCGGCACCGCGAGTTCGTGCAGGACGGCATCATCGGCTCCTTCGAGGGCTTCCAGGGCCATGCGCACCACCAGCGGTTGTGTGTCTTCCAGGCACGACTTGAGGAACCGGACATTCGGGGTCGCGGGTGTCGTGCGACCGAGCGACCAGGCGGCGCGGGCCTTGACCGCCGGGGCGTCTGAGGCCACGAGATGGTTGAGCATGTCGGAATCCAGGCCGTTGAACTTTTCCGTGAGGATCTCAATCGCCCGCACGCGTTCGATCGGGGAGCGACTGGAGTCGAGGGCGGCCTCGATGATCGCCGGAGCCTTCAACTCCTTGGCCAGTGGTTCCCAGCGCAGGCGGGACCAACTACTCAGCGGCTGGGGCGCTGTCAGGCATTGGCTGAGTTTCTCCGCCACGGTGGCGGCGGCGGAGGGCAGGAGAGCAATGCGGTCTGGTTCCTTCGTCGTCTTGCGGATGCGGTACACCGCTCCGCGAGTTCCGCGACCTCCCACGCAGACGAACAGCGACCCATCGGGGCCGACCTCGGCATCCGTGGGAGCAAACCCGTGTTCTCCGACAGCGGTCATGAATTCGATCGGCTTGGTCGTCCAGGTCGAGCCGTCCGGCAGCATTGGCAGTGCCCAGATGCGGCCATAGGTCCAGTCGAGCGCGAACAGCGCCCCGTGGTACTGAACTGGGAACTGGGTGTGGCGGTAGGTGACGAGTCCGGTGGGGGAACTGCGCCCGAAGGAGGCGAGGACGGGCGGCATGTCGAGGAAATACTCGGGCCGCTTGTAGCTCTTCGAGAACCAGCCGCAATCGGCTCCGGGCACGAGATGATACAGCCGCGTCGGCTCGTACCAGGGGAGGGTGATCTCCCGCTCGCCGTCGCTGTCGAATGTGTAGATGTCGCCCAGGGTGTTGAAGTCGAAGTCGTACGCATTCCGCAGGCCGTGGGCGATGACTTCGCCCTTCGACAGATCGGGCGTGAACCGCATCAGCGTGCCCGCGCGGGGGGCCTTCACCGGGGCATTGGGCAGCGTGTTGTACTTCTCATTGACCCCGGCCATGTTGCCGCTGATCAAGTACCACCAGCCGTCCGGACCCTTGCGGATAGCGTGGGCGTCATGTTCGCCGCCGCTGTGCATCTTGACGAAGACTTGTGGCGGGCCGTCCGCCTTGTCATCTCCGTTGGCATCGGCGTAACGCAGCAGCCCCTGATCGCCCAGGCAGATCAGATCGCGGCCATGGAAGTACATCCCCTGCGCCCCGGATTTCAGCTCGGAGGTATACTCCTTGAACGATTCGGCTTTCCCGTCGTGGTTCGCGTCGATGAGGATGCGGACATATCCGGCCCCCGAGACGATCACACGCCCGAAGGCATCGACCGTCATCGAATAGATGTCGTGCGCCAGTTCATCATCGGCATACAGCGAGACCTCGAAGCCGTCCGGCACGCGCACGCCGAGGGCTTCGTCAGCGCGGGCCGTCGTGGCCCAACTGGCTGCGAGCAGCGCGAGTCCGGTGAGAATTCGGGAAGTCAGCGAGCGCTGGGGTTCAATTGCGGAGGCTGGCAACATAGGATGGGCTGCCCAAGTCGGAGTGAGGGAAGTAGTGAGCGGGGCGGACTATAGTCCCGATTCCGATTTTGAGGCAAGACGCGGTTTGGGGAGGCCGGGGCCGAGGTCCCGGGCCGCTCGAAATCGACGTACTCTGCTCCCCGGTGGCTCGCCCGGAGTGAGGGGAGAACTCCGATGCACCTCCCGAAGGAATCACCGTGAACTCCCAACCAGCACTGACCGTTGAGTTCTCTGGGGTCGCAGACGAGGGCGTCTCTCACTCGATTTCCGGGGTCACCACGCAGACGCGGAACATTCGGCGCGGCTTCGATCCGCTACCCAGGGCGGAGAGATCAGCCGTCAGTCATCAGCGATCAGCCAAAAGCCGCATCGGGCAACGGCTCCGTACCCCGAAGGGGTTACGGCCCATAGCCCAGGGTTGGCGACCGCAGGGAGCCTACCCTGGGTTGAGAAGACACGGGGATTCGAACCCTGAAGGGGTTCCACAATGCGCGAGCTGGTCTACAACCCCTTCAGGGTTGATGCCGATGGGGCCATGTGACCCAGGGTGCGCTTCCTTCGGTCGCGACCCTGGGCTATTCGCTGCAACCCCTTCAGGGTACAGAGATGTCACCCGCGGGGCTGTACTCGGGGTCTGGCTGCTGGTTCTCTGGGCACTCTCCTCTTCTCCGGTCCTCGCAGAGACGGCCACAGCTCAAGTTCCCTCAGCTGCCGCGTCTCCCATTGAGGCCGCTCCGGAAACCCCGCCCGCTGCCGAAGTCCCCGCAGAAGTTGACATCAAGGTGACATTCGAGAATTCCAAACCGATCGAGTACCTCGCCACGCTGCTGTTCGCCCTGGCGGTCCTGCATACCTTCTCCGTCAAGTTCTTCGCCAAACTGGCCCAGAAATACCCCGAAGGGTCGGTCCAAGAGAACCTGTACCATTTCCTCGCCGAAACCGAAGTCGTCTTCGGCGTCTGGGCCACCGCTCTGTTCTTCGGCATCGCGGCCTTCCGAGTGTCGTTCAGCCAGGCCGTGGCCTACATCGAGGCCCAGGACTACACCGAACCGAAATTCGTGATGGCCGTGATGGTCGTCGCCGCCACCCGTCCGGTCGTGGCCCTGGCCGAGAAGATCCTCAGCTACCTCGCCCAACTGCTGCCGCTGCCCGCGGGGTTGTCGTTCTATCTTGTCGCTCTGTCGGTCGGGCCGCTGCTGGGGTCGTGCATCACGGAACCGGCGGCGATGACGCTGTTGGCGATGATGCTCAAACGGCAATACTTCGACCAGGGGATCAGTAAGACACTGGCCTATGCGACGATCGGGCTGCTGTTCGTCAATGTCTCGATTGGCGGCACCTTGACCCACTTTGCCGCGCCGCCGGTCGTGATGGTGGCTGGCAAGTGGGGCTGGGGCACGTGGCACATGTTGACCCACTTCGGCTGGCGGGCCGCAGCCAGTTGCCTGCTCTCCACTGTGGTCGTCGCCGCTCTCTTCCGCAAGGAGCTGTCGGCAGTGCAGTCGTCCCCGGCCGAGGGAGGCCCGGTGCCGAACTGGTTGACCGGCTGCCACTTGGCATTTCTGGCAGCGATTGTCGTGTTCGCGCATCATGCGGATGTGATGTTCGGCGTCTTCATGCTGTTCCTGGGACTGGTGGTGGCCACGAAGGAGTACCAAGAGCCGCTGAAGCTGCGCGAGGGGCTGCTGGTGGGGTTCTTCCTGGCCGGGCTGGTGACGCTGGGGGCCTTGCAGCAATACTGGCTGGAGCCGCTGATCACGAGCATCAGTGGGGCCTCGCTCTACTTCGGGGCCACTGCCCTGACGGCAATCACCGACAACGCGGCGCTCACGAACTTGGGTGGGACAGTGCAGGGGATCAGCGACGAACTGAAGTACGCCCTGATGGCCGGGGCCGTGACCGGTGGCGGCCTGACCGTGATCGCCAACGCCCCCAACCCTGCCGGTGCCGGGATATTGCAGTCGTCGAAGGCGTTCGAGGAGACCGGCATCAGCCCACTGGGCCTGTTCCTGGGAGCGCTGTTCCCGACCCTGGTGGCGATCGCGATGTTCTGGTTCGTGCCGTAGGCAGCGATCAGCTTTCAGCGGTCAGCCATCAGCCAGAGTGCTGGCTGACCGGGTGCTAGATGGTGGCGTAACGAACGCGAAACACATCCAATGCGAGAGTTCATCTTAAGGCTCAACGACGGCGAAGGCTTCGCTGAGTCATTCGACACGTATCCCGCACTTCTGCGGCCTGCCAGCATCCTATCGCAGCCAGTTGCCGGTTGGGGCAGTCACCGCATCCTCGTCGAGGGTGTCGAGATTTCGTTCTCCGACGAGGAGTTTGGCTTTCTAGTCGTCTTCGAGACCGGCGATATTTCCGAGCAGCGAGCCCAAGAGATTATGGACGACATCGCAGTTAACATTCGAGCCAAGACCAATGCTACTACTTCGATTGTTCCGATATGACCGCAACTGTTCGTCGGAGAACTTCACCTGGAAAACCAAACCGTCGATGGCATCCAGCAGAGAGCTTCGAATACTATGAGTGAGATGGTCTGAACGCAGAGACTCCAAGTCCGTTCGGGAGGCAGTGATGACAACAGCCACAACACCACAAATCTTTGAGGAGATCGCCGAGTTTCTCTCGGGGTTCCCCTCACGAGATCAGGTCCGGTCCTTTCGCCCCTCCTTCGAGATTCAAGAGCGATCCCGGCAACTGTTGAGGAAATCCAACGCAGGCGAATTGACCGAAGACGAACGCGACGAACTGGCCGATTTTGGTCGTGCAGAACTGTTCGTGCGGATGCTGAAGGCCCGTCTGTAAGGGAGCAGTGCAGGCATGTCTGAGTACATTTCTGTAGCCCTGCGAAATGCGGTTCGTGAACGGGCGAGTTTTTTGTGCGAGTATTGTCTCCTACTGGAAGCCGAAGCGTTCTTTCCCTTCGAACCCGATCACATCATCGCGCTGAAACATGACGGCCTCACCGAAGCTGCGAACTTGGCGAACAGTTGTTTCGAATGTAATCGCCTCAAGGGGACTGACGTGGCATCGGTCGATCCCGAGACCGGAGTTGTCGTCAGGCTATTCCATCCACGTCGGGATCGCTGGTCAGAACACTTCGAGTTGAGGGCGGGATTGATTGTCCCGAAATCCGATGTGGGACGAGTCACCGAGCATCTCTTGCAACTGAATCGCCCGAAGGTCGTTTCGATCCGACAGATGCTTTTGTCCAAGGGCCGATATCCTCTCGATGGTCGCTAGGAATCCCCATGCCCCACCTCCTCTCCATCCAAGTCGGCACCCCCACTGAGTACGGCAGCGACGCGGCCACCGACCCGCGGTGGCTCACCAGCTTCTTCAAACAGCCCGTGATCGGCCCGATTCGCGTTCTCGCCGACCGCATCGAGGGAAACGAGCAGGCCGATTGCCGGTTCCACGGCGACGCGGACAAGGCTCTCCTCGCCTACTCCGCCGACCATTACCCGCTGTGGCAGGACGAGTTGACGATTCCGGAGATGACCGGCGGTGGGTTCGGCGAGAACCTGACCATCACCGGCCAGACCGAACGAGAGGTCTGCATCGGCGACCGCTACGCCATCGGCGATGTGATCCTCGAAGTCACCCAGCCCAGGCAACCCTGCTGGAAACTCGCCCGCCGCTGGCGACTGGCCGACCTTCCGAAACGAGTCATCCGCCACAGCCGCACGGGCTGGTATCTCCGCGTGATCCAACCGGGAATCATCGCACCCGGCCAAGAGGTTGTTCTGTTATCCCGCCCGCACCCCGACTGGACCATCGCGAGGGCGAACCAGGTGTTCTACACCAAGGGCGGACCGACTGAGGAACGCCGACAACTGGCCATGCTGCCCGAACTCGCGGATGCCTGGCGCGAGGAACTGGTGTGACACACGATGTCGGACGGGCACATTTGCCCGTCCGTCCCCATGCATCGCTGACTCTCGCCCGCTGATCGGCAGCGAGCGGGCGGACGTAAGTCCCCCGTGCCAGCGCGTCGTGCAATAGCTGATAAAACTCCTCGGCATCTGCGTCACTCGACCACGTTAGACTCACATCCAAAGCCCGCTGCCACTCAGTCGGATAGGCTATCTGGCCCGTCCCGCAGGTGGACACGCCTTGAGTGCCTATGTGCAGAGCCAACCGTAGCGGAGGCTCATGGTCACTTGGTCTTAAGACCGCGAATTATGTCGAGTCTGTGAGGCGGCGCATCCGGGGCTAGAAAGTCAGGAATCGTGGAGGCGGTCCGTCGGGGTCGGCTGAGGAATTCGACGGGCCACTCGACAAGCCGCTCCTGCGTAACGTGAACAAAATGACCGGGTTCTGGCTCGTTGATGTGCTCTCGCTGCAAAATCAAGGCCAGCGGCTCTTCCGCCCCCGGAGTGTTCCGTGAACAGGCCAGAGCTTTGCCATAGGTGGCGAAGGCGTAGTAATAGTCATTGCCATCGCATTCGTCAGGCGCTCCCCGCTCGGGATGACACCAAACGCGATACTCCAGAATCTCGTCCCACACGTAGCCTCCGCCTGCTCCAGCGGTGGCCGGATAGCTACCTACCTTCGCTCGATTCATGGCGTCAGGATATTTGGGTATGGTGTGTGAACTCCTCGAACGCGGGGTGGTACAGACGCTGCCTTGATCGCCTGGGTTGCAGTGCCACAAGAGGCTATGGACGACACACCCAACTTTCAACTCCTCTTGTTCTTGCGTCACCCAGACATCCATTGCGATGTCTGGGTCGCCCCGCAGCCGCGTGATGCAACCGATGTATCACCCGGCGATTCCCTGCTCGCCACCGCCGCGCGTGGATCGGCTCGACAGACTGATGTCTGCCGTTCGCTGGGGCGAGGGGGCGTCGTTCCTCTATCGCATGTCAAACGGCGGAGGGTAGAATCAACGCTGTAACGAACTGGCGGATTCCCAGCCCCTGACGAAAGAGACACCCATGCTAACCCAAGTGATGCAAGAGGCCCTGAACGATCAGATCAACATCGAATTCTTCTCTTCGTACAACTATCTGGCGATGTCCGCGTTCTGCGAGAATCAGAACTTTCGCGGCTGTGCCCACTGGCTGCGAATGCAGAGCGATGAGGAGCATCTGCACGCGCTGAAGATTTATAACTTCATGATTAACCGCAGTGCCAAGGTGGTCCTGAAGGAGATCAAGACCCCGCAGAGCACCTTCAGTTCCATCTCGCAAGTCTTCCAGGAAGCCCTGACGCAGGAACTGGAAGTCAGCCGCCGGATCGACCTGCTCTACGAACTGGCCTTCAAGGAAAAGGCGTTCGCGGCGCTGGTCGAGTTGCAATGGTTCATTACCGAACAGACCGAAGAGGAGCGGACCGCGCGCGACATCGTGGCCAAGTTTGAACTGGTCAAGAACGACCCGACCGCGCTGCTCGAGATTGACCGCGAACTGGCTGGCCGCGCGGCAGCGACCGTCGCGAGTGCCGGTGGGGCGAGATCCTGAGCGCTCCTGTGAGCCGTTGACCGCCGCTCAGGGACGGGCAGGATTGCCCATCCTACACTCGGACGGGCCGGTGTGCCCGTCCGACTTCAGCACTACCACAACCCCAACCAACCCGTCTTCTCCTTCACCGGGGCCACCGGGCGGCGGGCTGGGCTTCTCGCTGGACCGTGGCCTGACGTAATCACTCGCCCCTCGGGGAGCAGCACGCAACTGAGGTCGCCAGAGACGCCGCCGGTGGTGTCAATCAGGATCTTGCGGTGGGAGAACTGGACCTCGGGGACGGGGACGTGGCCGGAGATGAGGGTGAACGGGCAGTCGTGCGGAGTCAGTGCATGCGACAGAGACTTCGAGCAGAGCCACGGGGGGCGGTTGAGCGTGAAGTCACGCTCGCGAAGGATCGACCGCTGCACCTCGAACGGTGAGTTCGGGTCGAGGCCCGCATGCACGAAGAAATAGTCGTCATGCTCGATGCACCACGGCAGGTCGGCCAGGAACTGTTTGTGTTCGCCGGGCAGCTTGTCCCGCAATACATCGAGTTGGCCAAACTCGACCCCGTAGCTGGCGAACGTCTGCTCGGACCCGTAGTGGTCGAGCCAGCGTTTGTCCCAGTCGGAGTGGCTTGGGGTGTCGATGACCTTCAGCGAGGCGGCCATCGCGAACTCGTGGTTGCCGGAGATCGCTGTCGTGCGGCCATGATCGTGTTGGAGCCGGACGACGGTCTCGATCGCCCCGCGTGAGTCGGCCCCCCGGTCGACGAGGTCGCCGATGAACACGATCCAGCGATCCCGGTAGTCGGGCAGAGCCTGCAGCTTGCGCAGCACGAGGGCCAGTTTGTCGGTCTGCCCGTGAACGTCCCCGATCACCGCCACCGGTCCGTCGATCACCTTCGCCAAGCTCATCGTTACCCATCCTTGTGCTGACCCCGCTGCGGAACGCCGGGTTCCGGTCGGGCGGGATCATAGGAGCGATTGCCGATTGGGGACAAGACGGGGAGGATCGTTGAGGGTTGAGGGTTGAGGGAGGAGGGGAGGAGGGGAGGAGGGGGAAGAACCGTGGGAAATGCCTTGTGGAAATCCCTTATGGCGTTGCCCCCTCCCCCACTCCCCCCGACTCAAAACAAAAAAACAACGGCCCGGCGCACTGGCACCGGACCGTCGTTCGGAGTTTGACCTCACATCGCAATCGCCCAATCTACAGCGTCACGGCTTCGATCTCGCTGACGAACCGGCTGGTATCGCTTTCCAGGAACGCGGCCAGCACGTCGAAGACCGCATCGCTGAAACCGCCGACGTTCAGGATGTCGCTCCGGTCGGGAGCCTGCGTCGTGGTGTTCGGCTGGAGGTCGATGCAGATCAGCTTTGGTCCCGAGGTCAGCGACCCCTGGAGCTTCACTTGGTTCTGCACGAACTTCTGCCACTCGGTCATCACGCCGGTGGAGCCTGCTCGTCCGTGGACGTTCGCTCGACCCTGGTAGACCCAGCTCTCGTTGTCGCTCACCATCACCACGCCCGCCAATCGCCGCGTACGGTACATCTGGTTCGCGGTCACGAGAGGCAGCGAGCAGTCGGTGCCACCCCCGCCGTACTTGGCCAGACGTTCCGCCAGACTCAGAATCGAATCGGACGGATCGACCCGGGCGACGTGAGCCTGCGTATCGAACGGGATCACGACGCTGTCCGGGTTACGACGCAAGAGTGCTGCTGCCACGAGAGCTGCGACATCAATGCACCGCATCTTGGTCGTGCCGCCGACACCACGATTTCCCGTGGCTGGCGACTGCATCGACCCCGACACGTCGAGGCCGATCACGACCGGACCCGGCAGGACCGGCACGTTGCCGCACGCGATCTCGGCCGCCTTGTGAAGAGCCGCTTTGATCGCCGCTGGCATGTCGTCCGCCGCGTTCAGGTAGGCCGAGAAGTACTGGTACGGGAACTGACACGACCGACGGATTTCGTTCTCATCCGCCAGCCGGTCGGCGACGTACTGCACCATCGACTGGTCTTGGAACACGCCGTGCCGCTGCAAGGTGTTGAGGTTCATCCGCAGAGCCTGCGGTCCCATCGTGCCCGCGATCGCCGCCCACACCTTGGGCCCCTTGGCCGTGTCGGCCAGGAGATCCCAACGTGCGGTCAGTGTCAGCATCAGAGCGATCTGCTGCTCATCAGTCTGGGCAGCGCGGAACGCCTTGAGCAACTGAACCTGCTCCGGCAAGTCGGCCTCCGTCGCGGGTGCCCACTTGTCGACTTCCTTGTCGGTCAACCAACCGAACAGGGCTCGGCGGCTGTTGTCGGCTGGGGTCGGCCGAGCCATCCGCAGAATATCGCGCAGGCTCGGATCGTTCCCGATCGACGCCGACAACAGCTTCTCCACCGAGGCCGTGTTCAGCCACCGCTGAAATGCCCGCTGCAACGAACTGGTCAGGCTCTTCTTCCCGAACTGCCCCGACCGGATCATCTGGAACAGCGTCCGCAGCACGCGCCCGTTGTCGATCACGCGGTCGAACACCTGGTGAAACAGGACTGTGTCGCGGGCTGCCAGAGTCGCCGCCAGCGCGGCGGGCATGTCTTTGAGGAACGCCCGCTCGCGGCTATAGACCGCCAGCTTGGCTAGAAAGGCATTGTCGTTCACTTGGACGATCAACGTCTTGAGCGTATCGAGCTGATTCTCGGCCGTGGAGTAAAACGTGCCATTGAAACAGCCGGTCGCAGCGAACTGGGCCAGAGCCTGCTTCGCATCGAGAGCATACGCTGGTCCGCCGGCTGCGTTGTGGGTATCCGCCCAGGGCAGAATCGACTTGAGGCTGGAAAATAACGACTTGTTGGCCATGATGTGGCCCTCCAAAAAAATGGCTCGACGAAGGGTGGTTGAGAGTTGCCTTTCGGCAAGGACGTCCGTACCAATGGCTTGCACCACTGATTGTTGACCGGCCTTCATCGTCTGCGAGAGACTCTGAAAGCCATTCACTGTGTCGGTCGCCCGACCTTCGCTACCTTAGGTCCCTCATGTACTCCCGACCGGCAGTCGAGCCGCTGACAATGTACCTTCGTGGCCACTGGGACACAAACGGTTTCCCTTCATCTGAGTGAGGTGTTCAAAGATCCGACGAAGATTGGTCAGAGCGGCCTGATCTCATTCGAGACTGGGGCGTGTCGGCCCCACGGCCTGTTGGTGACATGGACTCCAACGCGGCAGTCGGATCGTTGTGAAAATTCAGGCTCGACGAGGGATTGGCGAGAGGACAGCCTTGTGGCTTTTCGGTGCTCTGTCTGCTGAGCTAATGCTTGCGCATGTGGGGTTTGCACCCACAACCTCCGAAGTGCATGTACTCCCGTCCGGCAGTCGAGCCGTGGTCAGCTTACCGTTGCGGCCACAAGGCCACAATCGGTGTCCCTTCTTGTGAGTGAGTGAGTGAGCAAGAGGTTCACCAATCCGACGAATGAATGAGTAGAGGGGACGCACAGTTATCGTCCCTGGGAGGTTGGATGAACTCCGCTCGGGCAGTCGGATCGTGGCCTACTGAGTGACTGGCTTACGAACCGTTCTTGGTCAGCTTCCAGATCTCCTTGGCACATGCCCGGTCGAGGCGGACGACTTGGGTCAGCCGCAGATCGAGAACCTCCACCTTCTTGTTCGCTCCCTGAACGTAGACGAACGGGAGGCAGATGCCGAGGATCTTCAGCGGAGTCCCCGCACGATGCGGGATGTACTTCACTCGGACGACTTCACTCGGGGACAAAGTCAGATCGCAACGATCCCACAGATGCGACAGAAACTCGGTCGTCGTGGTGAGCATTGAGATGAACTCCCCGAGTTGCAGATCCTCCCCCGCCACGCACTGGGCGAGTGAAGGCTGCATCAGGGATTCGGAGGTCGTGGTCATGAGGGGTCACATGCGGTCACCAGCGACCGGGGAGTTCCTGAAAGAAGATCCAACGAAGTGGTGGTCAGAGTTCCTGTCCGCTCTTGCAAGCCGACAGGGCGGGATTCGAACCCGCGAGATGCCGATGGACTCCAACGCAGCAGTCAGATCAGTCAATCAGACCCCGCCAATGAGACAAGGTTCGCTGCCCACACCATCATTTCGACAACACACCACTCCGCGAGTCGGGTGGTCTCTACACCACTCGACAACCGCGTCCGTCACACCCTCGGAGCAGACACGAATCCGTCCGGTGGTTGTCATTTTCCCGATGGGAATTCAGCTCATAGCCTGTGGTCGAGCGCAGCGCAGGCTTCGTCCGCAACCCGGCTCGACATTGCCACTCAAGCTCCTGCTCCCCTCTCCCCCTGGTTGAGGGGTTGGGGGTGAGGGCCGCATGCCGACAGACTCTCGCGGGACCAAGAGGACTCCGAAAGTGTGTTTGAAAGACAAACTTTGACGCTGTTTCAAAGTAGCGACATCACCAGCGATGAGCTTTGACCCCTTCGGGATGAAGAGTTGTGTCAAAGACCAATGGGTTGCCACCCCTGGGCTGTTTATACGCGCGAAATGGCTCGTTGAATCCGCGCGATCGATCGCTCGCGGCCCAGCAGATCCAGGCACTCAAACAGACCCGGACCGGCGGTTTTTCCGGTGAGGGCCAGACGCAGCGCGTGGACCAGTTGGCCCATCGGCAAGCCCCGCGACTCGATCCAGGCGTGGATCGCGAGATCAAGTTCAACAGCAGTGAACTCGGGTGTGGCCTTCAGGAACTCAGCGAGGTCACGCAGCAGCGGCACCGCAGCGGCGTCGTCGCGGAGGCGTTTCTGGAACGCCTTCTCGTCGTAGTGCAGCGCCGCATCGACCTCGAAATATTCTTCATACCCCAGGATGTCCGACAGCAGTTTCAGGCGTGGCCCCAGTGCGGCAATCAACTTCGCGACGAATGCCTGCTTCTCGGGCGTCGGCGGCCACGCGATCTGCCCGGCCCGCTCGAGATATGGCAGGCACAATGCCACCTTGTCCTCCAATGAACGCTGCCCCATCCAGTATTCCTGGTACGCCAGTAACTTGTCCGGGTCCAGGCCCGCCGGTCCTTTGACCACGCGATCGAGTGTGAAGTGTTCGACCACGAAGTCGAGCGACATGTTCTCCATCTTGTCGTCCAGCGACCACCCCAGCCGCGCGAGGGCATTCAGCACCGCTTCGGGGAGGAACCCCATCTGCTCATAGAACTCGACCATCACCGGGTTCAAAGCCTCTGACACCGCCAGCCCCAGCTTCGGCAGCACCGCGTCCCCCATCTCGAACAGCTTCTTGAACTGCGGGTTCGTGCGGTACTTGCCGATCTCGCGCTTGCTGAGCTTCTTCGTCGTCGCCGGAGCTGCCACATAGGGGATATGTGCGAACTCCGGCGGCGTGGCTCCCAGGGCGCGCAACACCAGCATCTGCACCGCGGTGTTGGTCAGGTGTTCTTCCGAGCGGATGACATGCGTGATCTGGAGGTCGATGTCATCGATCACCGAAGCGAAGTTGTACAGCGCCGACCCGTCCCCGCGCTGAATCACCGGGTCGGGCATGAGCGCGCAGTCCCACTCGACAGCGCCGCGAATGTGATCGTGAATCGCCACCTTCTCCCCGCGCGGGACGAGGAGCCGCACGACGTACGGCTGGCCCTGGGCTTCGAGGGCGGCCACCTCGGCAGCGGAGAGGGCCAGCGACTGGCGGCTACTCACGTACTGGCGCTTCTCCTTTTCAGCGGCCTCGCGGTCGGCCTTGGTCTGCTCGGGGAGTTCGAAGTCCTTGTACGCCTTCCCCTCGACCAGCAGCCGCGCCGCTGCAGCTCGGTACTTGTCGGAGCGCTGAGACTGGAAGTACGGAGCATACGGCCCGCCGATTTCCGGTCCTTCGTCCCAGTTCAGACCGAGCCATTTGAACGCCCGCAGGATCGGCTGGAGCGCCTCTTCGCGGTTCCGCTGCTGATCGGTGTCATCGATCCGCAGGATGAACTGGCCGCCATGTTTGCGAGCCCAGAGCCAACTGAACAGCGCGGTCCGCATGCCGCCGATGTGCATGTAACCGGTCGGGGAGGGGGCGAAGCGCGTGCGGACGGGGGGCATGGAGGAGAGCCTTCAGCAGTCAGCGATCAGCAGTGAGCCAGAGGGGGAAGTCACGAGTTTTCAGTCGTCAGTTTTCAGTGGACCAGCGCTGTGTCGCACGCCGTCCGAGCATCCTCTCTGGCTGAAAGCTGATGGCTGAATGCTGACCGCTGTCTTCACCCGCACAACTCCTGCCACAGCTTCCGGTAATACTTCAGCAGCAACTCGCCGCTCACCGGGTCGAGCTTCTCGCCAAGTTCGATCAGTGTCACGCGGTCGTACTGGATCCGTCGCAGTTCGGCGAACAGTTCGCGGTACGGGTAGTTCGAGTATAGGGCGTTGATGTGGCACGACTTGATCCAGGGGGCGAGCATGTCGAACGACGGCTTGATCGACCCCTCCACGACATCACTGGGATTCGAGTTCCAGCAGACGCCGACGCTCTTGTGGCCGCAGGCTTCCATGATCGCCTTGATGCGGGCGGGCACGGCGGTCTCGGTCCCATGCACCTCGACCCACACTTCACAGCCGAGGTTCGCAGCCGCCTCGCCGCAGGGGATGAGGGCCTTGCCAATCTGAGTGAGCGAGTCGGCTTCGGGGATGTCTTTGCGGAGGCCATTGGGCCGAACCTTCACCCCCCTGGCTCCAAGGTCGTGGGCCAGCTGAAGGAACTGCTTACAGGTCTCGATATGCTCGATGACGACTTTGGG
The DNA here is from genome assembly GCA_043734065.1 of Planctomycetota bacterium. Classification (GTDB taxonomy): domain Bacteria; phylum Planctomycetota; class Planctomycetia; order Planctomycetales; family Planctomycetaceae; genus TH-plancto1. Next base: position 592 of record JAYTFV010000151.1, on the reverse strand, counting down.
GTCTGCGCTGTGAAACTCGCACACCGTGCCCAGGCCCCAGATCGTGACGCCCGCATCGGCACAGCGTTTCTTGACATCGAGCCGCTGCTCTTGGGTGAGCGACGGTTCGACACCGTGCTTGTGCGTGGTGCGGAACTCGACGTGCGAGATGCCGGTCTTGGGCAGCACCTTGAGGATCGTGTCGAGATCCCACTCGGCGGCGATGTTGTAGGTCACGATCCCGAGCGAGAACGGGATCGCAGCGGGCTTCGCCAGTGCGGGGCCGGGTGGTTGAGCTTCGCTGCGAGCGGACAGTGCCAGTACCCCGGCGGAGGCGGCGGTCAGAAATGTACGGCGATTGGCGGACATGGCATGACTCCCAAGGGGAAAGCCCAAGGGTGGCAACCCTTGGGTATCGACATCTCTTCTTCGCCCCGAAGGGGCAGCGACAAATCAGCCTGGGGCACAGCGCAGCGTCGCCCCAGGACACGGGGATCCAGACCACCCCAGCCCTGAAAGGGCGAAACATCTCTGGCGAAGGATTGTTTCGCCCTTTCAGGGCTTCGAACACATTTGCGACCGCTGGCCCAGGGCGGCGCTACACGGCTGACGC
>JAYTFV010000150.1:0-4996 GCA_043734065.1 Planctomycetota bacterium | reverse complement strand
GTCGTCGCCATCGGCGGGCCGATCGGGAAGAGCATCCTGATCTTCGACCGGGAGAGCAAGAAAACCCCGGCCCCGGCTGAGAAGAAAGATGACGGGAAGAAGGACTAGGCCAATCCCTTCCAGTGGCGGCACTGCGTCTATTACTCTTGCGTGATGAACGGGTGCAACCATCAGGACGAATCGGACTCCCAGCCGCTCCGCCCCCGCCCGGTTTGCCTGCGGAAGCTGCACTGGTCGATCGGCTTCGACCCGGTGAAACGCGAGCGGGAGTTGGGAGAGGTGTACCAGCGGCTGGGGATTACGGAACGGCCGCTGAAGGAGTAACCAGGGAATGGCTTCTCGACTGCTGTTCAAATTGAAGAACCTTGGATAGCTTAGGGTCGTTCGAGAAGTCACAGTCCGACTTGTCGCCTATCACTCCGCGAAAGGACGTTCTTTCGCGGAGCGAAAGACGACTCTCATTTCTCGAACGATCCTTATCGAGAGAAGTTTTGCATTCCGGAATTCACCGAGGTTGCCCCCATGAACAAGAGACTCTTCGCGTGCCTGAAGCTCCAGATTCGGACTGCTCTGGGTGTGGTCCTATTGCAACTGGCTCTCGCCGGGGCGAGTTCAGCTGCGGACCCGCCCGGCAAGCCAGCGGACAGCTACCGCGACTGGAAGCACACCGGTTCGGTGTTCGTGCTCACGACACCCGAGGGGGCGGATCTGCCCGAGTCGACTTCAGTCTCGGGGTTTCCATTGTTGGTCCGGCTGCACCATGACTTTTTTGACTTCAGCCAGGCGCAGCCCGGCGGTGCCGACCTGCGTTTCTCCTCCAGCACCGGCGAGCCGCTCCCGTATCAGATCGAGGAGTGGGACACCGCCCAGGGTGTTGCCAGCGTATGGGTGCGAGTCCCGAAGATCGCGGGCAACACCCGCCAGGAGATTCGCCTGCACTGGGGGAAGACCGATGCGGCCAGTGAATCGAGCGGCAAGGCGGTGTTCAACGACTCCAACAGCTACGTCAGCGTCTGGCACATGCACGAGAAAGTTCTGGACGAGGTCGGCACGCTCTCCAGTGACGACAAGGGAACCACCGCCACACCGGGCATGATCGGCGTCGCCCGGCACTTCCCGGGACAGAAGGGGATCTTCTGCGGCGAGATGATTTCCGAGTATCCCTCTGCGGATAGCTCGCACAGCACCGAAGCGTGGTTCCGCATCGAGCAGCCGAACGCCACGATCATCGGCTGGGGCAACGAAGGCGGCGGACGAGGCAGCAAGGTCCGCATGCAGTTCCGCAGCCCCCCGCACCTGCACATCGACAGCGACTTCTCGGATGTGGACGGTGAGGGTCAGCTCAAGCTCGGCGAGTGGATGCACGTCGTCCACACCTATGACCGCGAAGACGGTCGCATCTACATCAACGGAAAGCTCGACGGAGCGGACAAGCCACTGCTCAACATCAAGACCACCGTGCGGCTGTGGCTTGGGGGCTGGTATCACAATTACGACTTCGTCGGTGACATGGATGAGGTGCGGATTTCGAAGGTGGCGCGGTCGCCGGAGTGGATCAAGTTGCAGTATGAGAACCAGAAGCCGAATCAAACGCTGGTCGGGCCGGTGGTGCAGCCGGGGAGTGAGTTCTCTGTTTCAACGACGAAACTCGTCGTGAAGGAAGGCCAGACCGCGACGCTCACGGCGAAGGCCGGTGGGGCACAGAAGGTGTATTGGATTCTCAGGCATGAGGGTCGTGGCCCCGTGGTGGCGTCTGACCGGCTGTCGTACACGTTCAAACCCGGTCGAGTGGTTGGCAACCTAGAGAGCATGTCATTGCAGTTTAAGGCGGTCTACCCTGATGCGGTGAAGACTCAAGACATCCCGATCGCGATCGAAGAGGCCATCCCGGAGCCGGTGTTCACGCTCTCGGCCCCGGCCACTTGGAACGGTCGCGAGACGATCGAGGTCGTGCCGCAGATCGACAACCTCAAGGAGATGCAGGCCGCCGGGGCGGGCGAGTTGAACCACACATGGACCGTGGATGATGTGGCGGTGATCAAGCAGGTCGAGCCGGGGAAGCTGATCCTGAAGCGAGCCCAGGGGAGCGGGCCGATGCGAGTCTCCGTCGAGGTCGACAACGGCGGGGCCAAGATCACCCAGTCGGCCACGATCACCGTGAAGGAGCCACCGCTCAGCCAGGAGGCGTGGGTCTCTCGCCCACTGACCGGCAGCGAGCAACCGGAGGACAACCAGTTTATCGCTCGTGACCAAAAACACGGCACGCTGGCCTACACCGGCACCCTCACCAAGGCTGTGGACTCCGTTTTCGTACGAGTCTTTGCCGATGACAAGGCGTTCGCCACCGAGACCTCGAAGCTCACCGCCGAGAAGACGTATTCCTTGTCAGTGAAACTCAAACCGGGCCTCGTCAAGTACCGCACCGAGTTCGGCACGAAGACCGGCGATAAGGAAGCGGTGTTGCACACCGCCTCGAACATCGTGTGCGGGGATGTGTATCTCATCGACGGCCAGTCCAACGCCGTCGCCACTGACATCGGCCCCGAAGACCCGACGTTCACCAGCGACTGGATTCGCACCTTCGGCAGCACGTCTGGCGATCCGAACAACTCGCGGCAGAAACTCTGGGGCAACGCCGTTGCCCGCAGCCGTGATGCGGGCCAGCGAGAGATCGGCTACTGGGGCCTGGAGTTGGGCCGTCGTTTGGTCGAGAGCGAAAAGCTGCCGATCTGCCTCATCAACGGAGCGGTCGGCGGATCGCGCATCGACCAGCATCAACGCAACGAATTCGACCCGACCGATGTCTCGACCATCTATGGTCGACTGCTGTGGCGCGTCCGCGAGGCCAAGCTGACGCATGGCGTGCGGGCGGTCCTGTGGCATCAAGGCGAGAACGACCAGGGAGCCGATGGCCCGACCGGCGGGTACGGCTACGAGAACTACCGACAGTTCTTCGTCGACATGTCCGCCGGGTGGAAGACCGACTACCCAAACATCCAACACTACTACGTCTTCCAGATCTGGCCCAAGGCCTGCTCGATGGGGATCAAAGGCTCCGATAACCAGCTGCGCGAAGTGCAGCGGACGCTGCCGAGGCTCTATTCGAATCTGAGCGTGATGTCGACGCTGGGAGTGAAGCCGCCGGGTGGGTGCCACTTCCCGAAGGAAGGTTACGCCGAGTTCGCCCGGCTGATCCATCCGTTGATCGCGACCGATATCTATCACCAGCGAGTCGAAGGGGCCGTGACTCCGCCCAACCTGAAGCGAGCCGCTTTCTCCATCGCAAAGCGTGATGAACTCGTGTTGGAGTTCGACCAACCTGTCGTCTGGACTGATGCCCTGACGAGCCAGTTCTTCCTCGACGGCGAAGCGCAGCAGATCGCCTCGGGGGCGGTCAGTGGAAACCGCCTGACGCTCAAGCTGATCGCACCGTCGAAGGCCACACAGATCACATACCTCGACAGTGCCACCTGGAACCCCGACAACCTGCTCATCGGGAAGAACGGACTGGCGGCACTGACGTTCTGCGATGTGCCGATGGATGCGAAACCGCCCCTTCCGTAGACGGCTGGCGCATGGGCGTGCATCATGCAAGACATTTTGTAGCCGTTCACGGGATCAAATTGCTCTTGGCTCAGATTCCGGAGAACTGATGGCGTCCGGGCATGGACGTGCGAGACAAGCCGATTTTGATCTCGGTCCCAAGCTCCGGCTTGGGACCGCATATCCCCGAAGCTCCGCTTCGCCGCGTGCCAGACCGTAGCGAGCGTGGGACGTAAGTCCCACGTGTTCGAGTGATGGTCTCCCACCAGACTGCGGTCTGCGAGCGTGACCGCACCACCCAGCACGGCGGACTTACGTCCAGCCGCTCGCTGCCGATTTGCCTGTGCGGCAGTCCACCGGATAGATTTTCTATTGACGTGGAACTGCAAGCACATCGCGAACCCGGTCATCTTACCGCGAGTCTATCGGGTGATCGACGACTTCTCGCTCCCGTTTCCGGTGATCTGCACCCCTCAAGACATGCTGGATTCCAATGAAGACGCAAACTGAACCTGACCCGATCATCGAAGAACTGCACGCCATCCGCCGCGAGATTGCAGCCCGCTCCGACAACAACATCCACCGCATCGCCGACGATGCCCGCGGCCGCCAAGCCGCCTCGGGCTTACCCGTCTGGCGCGGCCCCACCAGTCCCGAATCCCTTGAACACGCCACTCCCAGCGGCGGCCAAGACGACAACGTGATCGACACCGAGTTCGAGAAGAAGTGATTTCGAGAAAATCGCAAGCCCCCGGTGATCCCCACCGGGGCTATTTGCGTATCTAGTAACAAGAGGGCAGCGGGGCTACCCTAATGTGATCACTGCACCTTCCAACAATACCCTCGATCGAGAACAGAATGAGCGATCTCTTGGCGAAGTTGTTCGATATCGGGAAGCTCCCTTCAAGAGTAGTGTTGCTCTTTGGAGTTGTCTCTGGCATTTTTCTCTTCGCTCCTAGTACTTTGACTCGTTCTCTGGGGACCCAACCTGTCGTCGAAACCCACAGATTTGTGTTCGGCTTGGTGTTCGTTGCGTCTAGCTCACTCCTCATGATCAACGTGTGCATTTGGTTTCTTGCAAAGTTCAGAGATTGGCACGCGGCTATCGCATTCCGATCAGGGTTGCCTTGCCTGATAAGCAATCTCGACTTTGCTGAGATTTCCGTACTGAGAGAGTATTGGCTTCAGGGCAAATCGACGATCACACTACCACTTGACGATCCGACTGTGGCAGGTCTTGTGGAGAAGCGTTTCCTTCGGCTTGTTGGCGAGTATCGAATGCCTACGATTGCTGGTGTCCTGACCCCAATGCAGATGAATCCAATACTTTCGATTGAGTTGAAACGGGAGCAGTTAGAATCTTACTCTGTCACATCCACGCGCCGTGCGCGCATGTTTCATGTGGCCATGGGCAGTCCGTGGTAGTGGAGGCGGACGATGGCTCCGAGGAGGG
>JAYTFV010000149.1:0-6835 GCA_043734065.1 Planctomycetota bacterium | reverse complement strand
ATATGGCCCCCTCACCCCAGCCCTCTCCCCCGCAACACGCACTCACTGAAAGTCACATCGATCGCGGGGAGAGGGGGCCGGAAGCGTGTCGGCAACCTTGTGGACGTGATCCGCGACAAATCCTTCACGGCGTTGCCCGTTGGGGTTGATGAGTTATTCGGGGCCGCTGACCCAGGGTCTTCCGCTGCGCGGCCGACCCTGGCCTATGCGACGAGCCCCCGTTGGGGTCGATCACACAACGTACTCACGATGCACCGACGATGGGGACGCACACACCCAATCGTCTCGTTCTCTCGGCGAGGAAGTGCCGCAGCAGGTCGCTAGCGATCTTGGCGGTGCGGCTCTGGTGGATCGCGGGATTGCCGGAGAGGAGGACGGTCTCGTCGATGATCTCATCGCAGGTGGCCAGTGCGACACACGCTTCCGCGGGTGCGGCATGGAGTGTCGTCGGCAGCGGGGGAAACGGTGACACGACGAGGGCGTAATCGGCCCCGACTCGCTCGCGGGCAGCGTCGGCCACCTCGCGCGTCTGCTCCCGCATCGACCGCATGTGGTCCCATCGAGTCGCAGGCCACACCTGGCCGCCGAGGTAACACATTGATCCGGTTTCGATCCAACGCTGCGTCAACAGTCCGGCTGTCCCCGTCTCAATCGTGGTGAGGGTTTGTCCCCGCGCTTCGAGTACGCGGGTCACGACATCTTCTAGCTCTTCGTCCTCGACGCCGTACACGAGGTCGCTCAGTCGCTCGCGGATCAGTTGGGCTGTGGCCGCGATCTTGGCCTGGCACACATCGGCAGTCGCTCCGTGGGCGATGATCCGCAGCGTGATCGTGGCATCGTGGGCGGTGATACCGACCTCGGGGTCGCGGTCTCGCGCGGTGAGGTCGCCGAGCATCTCTTCGACCTGCGACTCGCCGCACCCGAAGGTATTGATACGAGCCTTGAGGATCACGCGGTCCTGTCTCGGCAGTCGCGGGACGACCTGCTCGTGGAACATCTTGTACATCTCGCTCGGCACGCCTGGCATCGCGGCGATGAGGCAGGCCCCTCGGCCAACGCGAGGCACCTCCATCCAGATGCCGGGAGCTGTGCCGATCGGATTGCTGAGGGCCACTGAGCTGCGCGGGAAGTACGCCTGGATGCGGTTCCGCTCCGGCATCGGGCGTTGCCGTTTGAGGAAATAGGTCTCGATCAGGTCCATCGACAGCGGGTCGAACTCGAGTTCCTCCCCGACCAGTTGAGCCAGTGCCTCCCGCGTGAGGTCATCCAGCGTCGGCCCTAACCCTCCCGTAATCACCACCAGATCGGCCCGCTCCACCGCGAGCCTCAAGGCCGAAACATTGATCGCCAGATCGTCTGTGATCGTCGTGTGCCATCCGGTCACAATCCCCAAATCCGACAGCTGGGCGCTCAGCCACTGCGAGTTCGTATTGAGCTTGGCCCCCGAGGTCAGCTCGGCTCCGACAGCAATGATCTCTGCCAGATGCAAGGGCGAAACGGACATGAGCAGGGGGTCTCTCGAGGGTAAGGGGCAGTCGGCGGGCATCATACGCGTCGTGGCCGACAGCAACCACGTAGGCGATGTCGCTCCGCGACTCGCATTCCGCCAGTCACCCCCGACGCCACTCCTGGAATCTCAGTCGCGGAGCGACGTGAGCTATAGGCGAATTGCCCGTGGATACCCGTTCTGGAATAATCCCCGCAGACATTCCACCAGCCAGGAGACGTGTGTGTATCGTTCCGAACTCCTCCCGAACCAGCGCCAGCGTCTGAACGCCATGCTGGAGGAACTCCGGGGCCGGAACCCCTTCTGGTCGAAGCGTCTCACCGCTGCTGGCCTGGGGAAGGGCGAGGTCGATTCGCTCGCGCAGTGGCAGACGCTGCCGCTGCTGACGAAGGCCGATCTCGTCGCGGACCAGACTGCTCATCCGCGCTACGGGTCGAACCTCACGTACCCGGTCACGCGGTATGCGCGGTTGCATCAGACCTCCGGCACGACGGGGAGGCCGATGTACTGGCTCGATACGAAAGAGAGCTGGAACTGGTTCATGGAGTGTTGGGGGCAGATTTATCGGCACATCGGGTTGCGGCCCGAGGACATCGTGGCGTTCCCGTTTTCGTTTGGGCCGTTCATCGGGTTCTGGGCCGCGTTTGAAGGGGCGGTGCGGCAGGGGAATCTCTCCCTGGCGATGGGCGGACTGAGCAGTGAGACCCGCTTGCGTCAGATCATCGAGCATCTGTGTACGGTCGTGTGTTGCACTCCGACATACGCCTTGCGACTGGCCGAGGTGGCGAAGACCGAGGGGATCGACCTGCGGGGGTCGGCGGTGCGGGCGCTCATCGTGGCCGGGGAGCCGGGAGGAGCTGTGACGGGGACTCGGTCGCGGATTGAGGCCGAGTGGGGGGCGCGAGTGTTTGACCACTGGGGGATGACCGACCTGGGCTCACTCGGCATCGAGCCGGAGAACGCCCCCGGCAGCTTGCTGGTCCTCGAAACCGAATCGATCGCCGAGATCATCGACCCCGCCACCGGAGCGCCCGCCTCACCCGGCGAGATCGGCGAACTGGTGATGACAAACCTCGGTCGCTGGGGCCAGCCGGTGCTGCGCTATCGCACCGGCGACCTCGTGAAGGCTGCCGTCGATTCCAATACTGGCGAGGCGGGCGTGCTGCGTCTCGAAGGCGGCGTCCTCGGACGGTCCGACGACATGCTGGTGATTCGCGGCAACAACGTCTTCCCCAGCAGTGTCGAAGCCGTCCTGCGCGAGTTCCCCGAAGTCACCGAGTTTCGCCTCGCCGTCGTGACCCGGCAAGCCATGCTGCAATTGCAAATCGAGTTCGAGACCACCCCGCCCCTCTCTGGAAACACAGAGGCGATCGACCAACTGATGGCCCGTATGACACGCAAGATCACCGATCGTCTGGCGTTTTCGCCGGAGTTGATCCCAGTGCCGAGCGACAGCCTGCCGAGATCGGAGTTCAAGCGGCGGCGCGTGCTGCGGTGAGGAGTCCGCGAGTGTCGCCTTTCGCTGCGCGAAAGGACGTTCTTTCGCGGAGCGAAAGATGACACTCAGTTCCGCTCCAGGCTGCGCTCGTAGCGACCTCGGGTGAACGTCAACTCAAACAGGGCTTGGTAGTCGAGGCTCACATCGGGATCGGGGGCTCGCAACGGGACCGGCCAGTGCGGAAGCGTATCGCCATATCGCCCGGCATAGACTTGGCAGTCGTACCGCAACTCGAGCCGCGAGATCATGCAATAGAAGTCCCCTTCGGGGAGCGGAGCCCCGAACGGCATTCGCTTGCCCCCTTGGAGAAAATCGAGTTCCACCAGATGCACTGGGGACTCGAGCAGCGCCCGCCGCTTGGCCAGATATCGAGCCCGACCGGGGTCCACCTTGTTAGATGGGGAGAGCAACTCGAGTACCGTGACGAGTGACCGATCGGACCGGTGAATGATCTCAATATACGATTGCCGGACTTCCTCGTGAACCTCCGCCAGTGGGACGGTGACCGGTTCGAGGAGGGCCACGTCACCGAATTCCTGAGTGGTGGACTCAGAGCGTCGGAAGGATGACTTCCCCGGCCTGACTAAGAGGGAAACATCCGGTTCGAACCTGCGGAGCGGCTCCTCATACTCGTACAAGTTGACCTGCTCTCCGACTCTCGCCTGGTACTCGCGGGGGAGTGCCTCTGCCAGTCCCTCTCGCCAATAGGTAATAAAAGTCGAATGAAAGTCGGGCCACAACCCGGCGTCTTCGAGTTCCAGTAATCGTGCGGTGCTCAGGGGCATGGGAGATCCTCCAACGGATTGTACCACCAATTTCCAAAGTGCAGGACAGACGACCTACTTCAGCGACTTGACCGAGTACAGCAACCGGTCGCAGGACGAACAGAACGTCGGCGTGCCCGTGTCGATCTGCACCGCGATCTGCGGGGTCAGGCTCACGTAGCAGTGGGTACACATCCCGTTGTCGATCGAGGCCATCCCGTCGGCTCCGTAGGCATCGACCAGCCGCCGGTAGTGAGCCTTGATCGTCTCGGGAATCATCGACTCCGAGTTGGTCACCTGGGCCTTGAGTTCGATTTCTTGCTTGCGGAGTTCGACGGCGCGCTGCTCGAACTGGGCCGCGAACTGGTGGCGCTCGGCGTCCAGTTTGGTGCGGCGTTCGCCGATGCCGGCGATCTCGGCCTGGATGCGGTCGACCTTGTCGAGGAACTCCAGAATCTCGTCTTGCAGGACGGCATTGGACGCCTTGTCGGCGGCAATCTGCCCTCGCAGGATGTCGAACTCGCGGTTGGAGGCCGCCTCGTTCTGCTTGCGGTCGAGATCCTTGAGCTTGGCTTCGCTGCTCTTCAGATCAAGGTTCTTGCGGTCGGTGGCCGCACGGGTCTGCTTGAGTTCGTCTTCCTTGGCCTTGCGGTCCGCATCGAGTTGAGCCAACTGATTGTCGCGGGCCCGGACTTGCCGAGGCCCACGAGCCAACTCGTCCTGGACTTCCTTGAGGGCGAGGTGGTGGCGGTGCAGAGCGGACAGATCGACGGGGGACGCCATGCAGCGGTACTCCTGAAAACGCGGGCCGGGGGTGAGTCCGGCGGGCTTGCAACGGCGAGCCTGGGGGAGACATAATACGCTTTACGACTCGCGGGCGTAACTCAGTTGGTAGAGTGACAGCTTCCCAAGCTGTATGTCGAGGGTTCGAATCCCTTCGCCCGCTTTTTGTCTCCATTGCTCGAAAGCCCTGAGAATGGAGAGCTTTTCAATGATTTGGCTTGGCTTTCAGTATCGTCGGCAGCGAATCCCGTCGCGGAGTCGACTGCCGTCATAATGACGGGGAGTGACAGCTTACGACTCGTTTGGACGCCGTTTACTGCAACCGTTACTGCAACCAAACTTTCATCGCCATCGGCCTGAATCGCCCCTTGCGGGTCCGTCAGTTCACCGCCAAGAGGCAAAGGCGGGAGAGCGTTCAAAGCCCCGAACACATCCAGCGATTGCGGGTCCGTGTAGACGTTCATCGTCAAATCAATCGAACTGTGACGCATCGCAGCCTGTGCGGTTCTTGGCGATATCCCGCCAGCCGACAACAGGCTTCCGAATGTGTGTCGCAGTCCGTGAACGTCAATGGTTCTGCCTCTCGCGTCCCTCTTGGCGATCCCAGCCGTGGCCAAGTCCAGATCGAAGATTCGAATCAGCCCGGTCGGAATGTTGAACAGCCTTCGACTCGGGTCGGTGGTGTCACCGATCCATTGTCCGATATCGGTTGCCAAGTCAGCCCGGAGTGGGATAGTTGATCCTTGCCCGTTCTTCTCGTCAGCCGCATTCAGAACCATGTGGGGGAAGGAAGAATCGAGAGCAACTTGTCCCACGGTCATCGACGCCAGTTCCCCGGATCGCAGCCCGGTCAGAGCCAGCGACTTGTAGACCAATGCCCGTTCACGTCCTTCGAGGTCACAAGCTCCTGCAAACTCCGGATTGCTGGCCAGTCTCTTGCGTGCCACACTGACTGCTTCCGCCAGACCGTCGTACGTCAGTTTGGCCTTACGCCAATTTGCCCGCTTCCGAGAGCCAGTCGACTCGACGGCGATGGACGCCCTCCCATGCTCAGCGAGCGGACGCCAGCGAGCCACAAGAAGCAATCTCCCCAGTTCATCCGGAGTCAGTGCCCGTCGCTTCCTTCGCGGATCGGCTTTCTCGCTCGCCTTGCTGATTCGGGAGAACGGATTCGCGACCAACCGTTCGCTTTCAAGGCACCAGTTGCCGAAAGCAATCATCGCGGCAAGGTGAGCATTGCGGGTCCGAGCTGACATGCCATCGTCCAGACGCTTCAGCGTCCACTTCTCCAATATAGAACGAGTCATGTCTTTCAACCGCCGCCAATCGCAATCCATCGCGACTCGATTCAGATGCCGTCGCACATTGCCCCGATGCTTCTCGCATGTGCCCTTGGATCGCAGGTGAGTCAGGTACTCGCCGAAGTGATCGGCCAGCGGGACAGACTGCTGATCGGCGATGGAATCCTCTCCGACCGTCAACACTCCCGCCTTCACGAGTTCAGCCCGGCGTTCCAGTTCAGCCAACTTGCTCCGGGCTGCCCCTTCATCACGGCAACCGGTGGCAACCTCTCTGACAATCCCTTGACCGTCTCGATAGCTTGCCGTAAACGTCCCGGCCTGCGTTCGGATTCTGAACTCTCCGCCCGCTGTACAGACAACGGTAGCGGTCTTCGTTCGCCCCTTGGCAGGTTTCCAGCGAGCGAACTGCTCCCCACCCTTGGTGAAGAGTTCCGCCCCGGCGGGAAGCGGTCGAGTTACAGTTTTGCGGTATACGCAACCCATTACTTGGTTCCCTTGTGTGTTTTGGTCCGTCGCTTGATGGCCTTGGCTCTCTTGACCACAGGCCGGAGTTCCAGCCCGAAGTAGCGAGCCAATCTGTCAGCAGCATCGAGGTGAATCGTTCTTTCTGCTCTTGCAAACTTCATCAGCGATTGACGTGTGACGCCGGTTTTCTGTTCCAGCGTCAAGTACGGAATCCCGCTCTCAAGGATCGCCCGTCGCAGTACATCAGTGATCGACGGTTCCTCTTTCATTGTGTACGTAAAAGTACAGTGTGGTGGATCATCCGTCAACAGAAAAAGTAGCGCCACCGTTGGGAATGGTGACGCCACTCATTCTTGGACCAGTGGCAACTGGCAATTCGGCAACTACAGAATCGCCAGTTGCCGGTTGCCGCCTACGTCAGCACAAACCGCCCTGAATCCCAGTTCCCGTAGCCAGAGGCTACTAGACCATCCAGGGCTTTCTGGGCCAGTCCCTTTCCGCGAACCGACCTCAGTCC
>JAYTFV010000148.1:0-10361 GCA_043734065.1 Planctomycetota bacterium | reverse complement strand
CTCATCGACCTCACCGGCGGGCCCACTGCCGCAGTTCCGGCTCGATGCGTCGCAAGCCTTCCTCGACGGTCACGATCGGGTGGTAGCCGAAGTCCCGCTCGGCGGCGGCGATGCTGTAGCTGTGCGACTGGCTGAGTTGGGCGGCGAGGAAGCGGGTCATGCGCGGTTCGGAGTCGATTCGCAAGGCTCGATACACCAGCTCCATCCCGGTCCCGATGGCATTCGCGGCCCGCGCAGAGATCCGCTTCTGCACCGGCGGCAGCCCCGCCATCTCCAGCAACCGGTTGACCCAGTCCCACAACCGGACCGGCTCCGCCTCGTTCATGAAGTACGCCCGACCGGCACACGAGGCGGTGTCGCTCAGGGCGTCACACGCCTGGAGATGCGCAGCGGCCACGTTCTCGACATACGCCATCGAGATCTCGTTCGTCCCATCGCCGACCTGCCGCAGTTGACCGCTCTTGGCCCGCTGGATCAATCGCGGGATCAAGTGGTTGTCGCGCGGTCCCCAGATCAGATGCGGACGGAGCGAGATCGTCAACAACTGCCCCGGTGAGTGGGCCGCCAGCACCGCTCGTTCGGCGATCGCCTTCGTATGAGGGTAGGCACACAGATACGTCTTCGGGTACGGCAGCGACTCATCCGCCATCACATGCGGCGAGCCGTCGTAGACCACGCTCGGGGAACTCGTATAGATCAGTTTGCCAACGCCCGCCTTCCGACAGCCCGAGATTACATGCTCCGTCCCGACCGTGTTGATCGCGTGAAACATCTCCCAACGCCCCCAGATGCCGGGCAGAGCTGCGGTGTGAAAGACAGCCTCGACCCCCGCGCAGGCCCGCTCGATGCAGGCGGCATCGCGGAGATCGCCGATGAGGCACTCGACGCCCCGTGCGCTGAGGTCGGGCGCGTCCGAGCGAGACAGCACACGCACGTGATCCCCCCGCAAGAGCAATTGCTCGACGAGGTGCCGCCCCAGGAATCCTCCTCCGCCGCCGGTCACGAGTGCGAACATGGACGGCGACCTTGTGCGGTTGATAGACGTGGGAGTACAGGCTTCAGCCTGCCTCTGCGGGGACGAAGAGCAGCCTAAAGGCTGGACTCGCACTTGACGAGTCATCCCGCCTGCCCGGCTCGTTGACACCCATTCCCCGGCATTCGACAATCCCGCCGGATCGGGTGATGGAGAGTCTTTGGACTCTGACCCTGACCCGTACTCGCCCCCCTCTCCCGCATGAAGTGACCCCACCGTGGATGAAGCGATTCGCAAGGCTCAGGTTCTGGTCGAAGCCCTCAGTTGGATTCGGCAGTTTCGTGACCGGTATGTGGTCATCAAGCTGGGCGGTTCGGCGTTGGAGGAGACCGAAGCGGTGCGGCGTTGCCTGAGCGATGTGCTGTTCATGGAGGCGGTCGGGATGCGGCCGATCCTGATTCATGGCGGTGGCAAGGCGATCAACAAGGCGATGGACTTCGCTGGGATCGTGCCGAAATGGGTCAATGGACGCCGCTACACCGACGACGCCACGCTCGACATTGTTTCGCGAGTTTTGGCGGAAGAGATCTGCGAGGGGCTGGTCGACGAGATCCGCAACCTCGGGGGCCGGGCGGTGCCGATGAATTTCCGGTCGCAGAATGTGCTGATCGGGGAACGCCTGACGATGAAAGACAACGCCGGGCATGAGGTCGATCTGGGACGAGTCGGGTACGTCACGGACATCAATCGCGAGCTGCTCACCGCCACCTGCCGCGCGGGGGCCATCCCGGTCATCCCGTCGGTCGCCCTCGACAAAGACGGGGGCCGCCTGAACGTCAATGCCGACACCGCAGCTGCCGCCGTGGCGCGGTTGCTACGAGCGGAGAAACTGGTGTTTCTGAGCGATGTGCAGGGGATTTTCCTGGATAAGAACGACCCGCAGACGTTGCAATCGAACCTGAACTCGGAGCGCGTGCGGGAGTTGATTCAGACCGGAGTGATCAACGCGGGCATGGTGCCGAAGGTCGAGGCCTCGCTGGAGGCCCTCGAAGCCGGAGTCCGCAAGGTCCACATCATCGACGCCCGCATCCCGCACTCGCTGCTGCTGGAGATTTATTCGGATACCGGGATCGGCACCGAGATTGTGCGGTAGTCATTCGTATAATGGACGTGTCCAACACAACGCCACCCCGCTTGTCGGGGTGGTTCCCTCGCTTGTGCGCTACTCGATATTTGGAGGTATTTTGTATCGCACAAACACGGGAACCACCGGCTATTGGCTGATTTCCCGTCGGAAAAATGAGAGCCGCAATCCGGACTCTCGCCTGCATCGAGGGTGTGTCAGGACGCGGCTGTTGAATGGTGTAGAGACTACCGGAGCAAACCCGGAAGCGGGGGTTTTGTCGAACATATCACGACGGACTTGGATGTCCGCCCTTACTTCACAGCCTCGACCACGAGTCTGTAGCGAGCCTTGGGACTGCGTTTTCCCAACTTTTGCAAGCTCTCCAAGTGCAAGTCCAAGGCTTCACAGGCATTTCGGAAGGCTTCGTCCAGGGCTTGTCCGCTGGTGATAATGTCGGGGAGATCCGGAAAGTCGACAACATACGCCGGATCCCGCGCCTCGTAGGTCACGGTGAACACGAAGCCGCGATACTCATGTGTGGTCTTCATGGCCCAACACCTTCAAGAGACGCCGAATATCGGCGGGATGGCATGTCTTCCGTCCGCCGTGTGGTTTCACAATGGTCAACACCCGCCCATCGGCTCGATGGTAAGTGCAATGGCTGCCCCGCTGGTTGAACAAGACGAAGTCGTGAGTTCGCAACAAGGCATCCACTTCTGGAAAGCGAATGTCACCTGGACGAGTTCTCATCTTCTCCAGAAGCTTCTCTCGACGGGACACACACACTTCTCCTCATCGCGACCTCCACTGGTAATATCGTAACATGATCGGGAGGTTCCATCACGCTCCCCGGCAATCCTTGCCCTCTACGGCGAATCGATCTACTCTGCTGCGATCACGGGCGGCTGGGCCGTCGGAAAGCAAGACTCGCAACCAGGAGTGAAAGCATGCGTTGGGGCATAAGTGTGGCTTGCGTGGTGGCTCTCTTCACAAGTGGCACAGCAGAGGCGGCAGTCAAGCTGCCGTCTGTGTTTGGCAGTCACATGGTACTGCAACGGAACCAGCCGGTGCCGGTGTGGGGCACGGCGGACGCAGGTGAGGCAGTCACCGTCACGTTTCGTGATCAGAAGGTCACGACGAAGGCCGACGACAAGGGGAAGTGGTCGGTCAAGCTGGCCGCGCTCTCGGTCGGGGACGCGGCCACGTTGACAGTGGCGGGCAGCAACACGATCGCCTTTGACGATGTCCTCGTCGGCGAGGTCTGGGTTTGCTCGGGCCAGTCCAACATGCAGTGGGCCCTGAACAACACCCTCGATTCCGACCTCGAAGCGGCAGCCACCGGGCAGCCGGGGATTCGGTTGTTTCAGGTGCCGAATGTCACCGCGCTGGAGCC
Organism: Planctomycetota bacterium; assembly: GCA_043734065.1. Taxonomy (GTDB): domain Bacteria; phylum Planctomycetota; class Planctomycetia; order Planctomycetales; family Planctomycetaceae; genus TH-plancto1. The sequence goes on along the minus strand of JAYTFV010000148.1, from coordinate 6,869 downwards.
ACAGGACGACGTGAAGGCCGAGTGGAAGACCTGCACTCCCGAGAACGTCCCCGGCTTTTCGGCGGTGGCGTACCTCTTTGGTCGGCAGTTGTATGAGACGCTCGATGTCCCGGTGGGCATCATCCAGACCGCGTGGGGCGGCACACCGGCGGAGTCGTGGACCGAGCGCGGAAATCTGGAAGCGGATGCGGACCTCAAGCCGATCCTGGAGACCTGGGACGAGCGGATCAAGACCTACAACCCCGAAGAGGCCAAAGCGAATCATGCAGCAGCCATCGAGAAGTGGAACGCCGCCATCGCCAAGGCCAAAGAAGAGGGAGCTCAGCCACCGCAGCGTCCTCGTGATCCTCAAGACCCATCGACCAACAGCCACAACCCCAGCGTGCTATTCAACGCCATGATCGCCCCGCTGACGCCCTACGCCATCAAGGGGGCCATCTGGTATCAAGGCGAATCGAACGCGGCCCGGGCCTACCAGTACCGCAAGCTCATGCCCGCCATGATCCAGAGCTGGCGCGAGGATTGGGGCCAGGGGGACTTCCCGTTCTACCAAGTCCAACTCGCGAACTTTAAAGGCAAGACCACCGAACCGGGCGAGAGCGAATGGGCCGAACTTCGCGAGGCCCAGATGCTCGCTGGCTCAGCTCTTCCGCATGTCGGTGCGGCCTGCATCATTGATGTCGGAGCGGCCAAGGACATCCACCCCAAGGACAAGCAGAACGTCGCCAAGCGGCTGGCCCGACTGGCCCTCGTCAACGACTATGGGATGAAGGGAATCGTCCGCAGCGGCCCGGTTTACAAGTCGGTAAAGATCGAGGCGGGCAAGTGCGTGGTCGACTTCGATACCTCGGGCCGCAAGCTGGTCTCCTATTACGGCGAACCGCTGGTGGGGTTCGCGATCGCCGGGGCCGACAAGAAGTGGGTCTGGGGCAACGCCAAGATTCTCGACGACGACAGCGTCGAGGTCTCGCATCCGGACATTAAAGAACCCGTCGCCGTGCGCTACGATTGGGCCGACAATCCGAACGGGACTCTGTACAGCGACGCCTACCTGCCGACCTACCCGTTCCGCACGGACGACTGGCCGGGAGTGACGGTCGGGAAGCTGAAGCCGTAGTCACGGTGAGTTGATCCCGCAAGACTTCCGAAGTCATCCTGTCGGCGACCAATAGAAATGTCACATGGATTGACCATGTGAAAATGTCACCGGGGGACACCCCGCCGTGGGGGCCAGCTGGAGCGCAGGCGGGGTGGCGCAGACGCTGCTTTGAGGATCTGGGTTGTCGAACAACAAGAGGTGACTAAGGACAGCACACACTCTCGATTCTCTCTTATGTCTGAGTCACCCAGATGCCCAAAGCGGCGTCAGGGGCAGCCCGTCTTCGCACACCTTCTGGAGAAGGTAGTTACGGCCCGGCTACTTCAGCAGCGAGTCGGCCACGGCGTCCGGGGTCAGGGTCTCCGCATGCAGGGCCTTCTCCGACACCTGCTTCCACACCGCCAGTTCCGACTCATTCGCGGCAGTACAGCCGAAGAGCGACGTGTCTCCCTCGGCAGCTGTGATGGTCAGGCCGCCGACGCCGCCGTACTTCAAGGCCCCTGGCAGCAGTCGCGGGTCATCGACCGTCTTGACCGACGAGAACGCGAACCCGTTGAGGTCGGCCAGGCAGCGGCCCACTCCGCCATCGATCGCACTGCGAGCCAGCAACACCGGCAGGCCCGCATCGCCGGTGCCGACCAGATGTACTGACTTCACTTCCGGATGGAGCGAAGCTGTGCGGATCAGCGTCAACACGTCCCGCACCCGATGGGCTAGCAAAGGGCGGTTGTAGCCGAACGTGAAACCGGGATAGTTCTCGTCGACCTTGTAGATCGGGGCTTCCCCGGCATTCAGGTACTCCCCAGTTAGGAACAGATCGGCCGAGCAGACCGCCACGCCCCCTTCCGCGAGCTGCTGCACTGCCGGGATCGGCGTACCATTCTCGGTGAACAGAGCCGATTTACCCGCTCCGTCGAGCCAAATCGCGACCCGGCCATCGAACTTGTCCGGGTGGTACACGGACACGACCGGGAGCTGGGTGCCTTCTGTCTTGCGACCGACGCGGGCGGTCAAGATTTTCAAGACACCGATCTCGGTCGTCGCGACCTCTTCAGACACAATCTCCTCCGCAGCGGGCAGGCCGCGCTCGATCGCGACACCCAAGATCGGGCGGATCGACGCCTTGTACTTCGCGAGGTCCGCCTTCGTCTTCGGGAGCAGAGCCTGCCATGCGGCGGTCGACTCCTCGGTCATCTTCTGACGCAGGGCCTCCGCTTTGAGGGCATCGGCCGGGACCGGGTGCTGCTCATCGAAGATCGTCAACTCGGCCTTCGTCAGCGGCACAAAGTCGAGTTGGTCGACCGGAGCCTCGGGGGCCAGCTTCAGGTGCGTCGCGAACCAGCGGTACATCAGCTCGCGCGACCACTGGTTGTAGTTGTGCGGGAATTGTTTGTAGGTCTTCGCCGCGACGAGATCGCCCACTCCGTAGAGCGAGTAAATCTGCTTGAGTTCCGGCAGCCCCTTGGTCTCGATATCGATCGTCCAGTCATCGGCCCCGAGCAGCCCCAGCGGTCGCGGTGCCATCAGGGCTGCAATGGCGATGTTGTTGATTCCGATCCGCAGGTACTCGGCGTTCTCGCATTGGCAGCCGCCCTGCATGTTCGAGGAGACCATCACCGCTGGAAACGCCACGGTCGGGCGGGGGTCGATGGCACACAGCATGAAGGTCTGCGTCCCACCCCCGCTGGCCCCCGTCACTCCGATCCGCGACGGGTCGACATCAGGCAACGAAGTGATGAAATCGAGCGCGCGGATCGAGTTCCAGGTTTGCAGCCCCATCTTGTTTTGCAGTCGCAGGCACGCCTCGACATCATTGAACTCGGTGCGATGGCCGATCATAGTGCTATCGGCATTGCCCACCATGTCGTAATGGAACACGATGCACCCCATGCGGGCCAATTGCACGAACCGAGCCTGCAACGGCGAGTGCGCCCCCGAGGCAAACTTCTCAGCCCCGCTGGCGAGTTGCTCGGCGGCCCCCTTATCGCCAGCGTCGTAGAAGCGTCCGTCTTTCCAGTGGCCATGCGGGCATAACACGCCGGGGCATTTCCCCTGCGCGGCCTTCGGTCGATACAGCGACCCAGTGACGTAGTGGCCGGGTCGGCTGGCGAAGTAGACCTTCTCGACGGTGTAATCGCCTCGGTCAAGTTTGTCGCTGATGACTGGGTTGAGCGGAGTCTTCTCGGGCATCGGCCACAGACCGTTCGAGATCAGGATCTGTTCGCGGATGCGGGCGGCCTCAGCTTCCCACGCCTCCTTCGTCGCCGGAGGAGTCCACGGATGGAACTTCTCATTCAGGTTGCGAAGCGGCTTGAGCCGAGCATCGGCGGGCTTGGTGCCGACCGGGAACACACGCGGGGCTTCCGCCCAAACCATCGACCAGCCCATCCCCAGCAGCATGAAACTCACACACATTCCAGAAATCGTACGCATGCGGGCACCTCTACAAGGCAGTTGCGATCAGTCACACCCAGTCATCCACATCGTGGGCAGTTTCTCGCCAAGAATCAACGCTGGATGACGGGAACCCGGAGGACGAACTGAGAGTTCCACCCACTTCCCGAGGAGCGATCGCCGCGTTCGCGAGAACACGGGGAGCTCGCACTCTGGGGAGTGCGGTATCCCGCCAAAGAACGAAACAGGGCACTCACGTTCCGGACCAACCCTTCGCCTCCCGATGCTCCCCACCTCGCCTCGCGGCGACGCAGTTTCGGTCAGCTACAGGATCAAACTCCAACCTCCTGACAGGGACTCACACCCCGCTGATGGGATACACTTGCAGACGCACTAACCCACCGTTTCATCGGTGGGAGAGCCTCATCCGGCACGCCGATGAGTCCCGTCAGGGACGGCAGAAGCGGGCGATCTCCATGGCCACGAGCCGTCGGCGTTGGGCCACCTTGCGAGATTCTGTCGCCCCTGACGGGGCTGGGGCCTGACATGTCTGTGTATCCCACCGATGAATCGGTGGGCTATTTTCGGGTGTCCCTGCCGGGACAAAGAGCGGCGATGGTGCTGGCATGTTCGTCGATTCCGTGCGAGTTCCCTGTGTTTTACACCTGGGAAGCCCTGCCCATAGGACGGCCTTTCCAGGCCGTCCTCTCCGGCAACTGGCCCGCCCGAGCCGGTCCCCCGCGTCGAGCGCAAATCTGTTCCTGCCCGCCTTGCCGCAGCGTGCTGATGTGCGATAGGTTAGGCTCCGTCCCGCGTCAAACGTAGCCACGTTCGCCAGAAGGTGGGCGGATGGTTTCGGCGTTCGCGGTGGCCAACAGACTTCCGAAGTCTCGGAAGACTTCGGAAGTCTTTCGACATGGTCGAGCGACGTTCGGCACGCGGCGAAGCGGAGCTTCGCGGATAGGCGTTCCCAAGCAGAGCTTGGGAACGAGAAAAACACTCAACCCTCAACCCTCAACGTTCCGCAGGAACTCTTCATGTACGACTACGAAAAGCTGGGCGTCTTCTACTTGGGACGCTCGTTCGACATCGAGTCCGGCAAGACCGGGACCGATCCGATTCTGTACGACTCGAAGGATCTCACCACCCACGCGGTCATCGTCGGGATGACCGGCAGCGGCAAGACCGGCCTGGGCATCGCCATGCTCGAAGAGGCGGCGATCGATGGCATCCCGTCGATCGTGATCGACCCCAAGGGAGATCTGGGCAACCTGATGCTCACTTTCCCCGGACTCAGCGCCGCCGAGTTCCGCCCCTGGGTCGAGAAGGACGAAGCCACTCGCAAAGGGATGACCGAGGACGAATTTGCAGCCGCCCAGGCGGCCCTCTGGAAGAAGGGGCTCGCCGATTGGGACCAGCCGCAGGACCGCATCCAGCGGTTTCGCGACGCGGTCGATGTGGCGATCTACACGCCCGGCAGCGACGCCGGGTTGCAACTGACGATCCTCAAATCGCTCGACGCCCCCCCAGCGGCCATCCTCAACAGCGCCGACGCCATGCGGGAACGCATCTCGGCAGCGGTCGGCGGACTGTTGACTCTGCTCGACCTGGATGCCGACCCGCTGCAAAGCCGCGAGCATATCTACCTGTCGAACATTCTCGATAACGCCTGGCGGGCGGGTCGGTCGCTCGACTTACCGAACCTGATTCGCGAGGTCCAGAACCCGCCGTTTCGCCAGATCGGGATCATGGATGTCGACCAGATTTTTCCCGCTTCTGACCGGCTGAAGCTGGCGATGACGATCAATAATGTGATTGCCTCCCCCGCGTTTGCGTCGTGGACGAAGGGTGAGCCGCTCAACATCCAGAGGTTGCTCTATACGGAGGCTGGCAAGCCGCGGATGTCGATCATCTCGATCGCGCACATGAACGATCACGAGCGGATGTTCTTCGTGACGCTGCTGCTGACCGAGATGATCTCGTGGATGCGGCAACAGCCGGGGACATCGAGCCTGCGGGCACTGCTGTATATGGACGAGGTGTTCGGGTATCTCCCGCCGAGCGCGAACCCGCCGTCGAAGATCCCGATGCTGACATTACTCAAGCAGGCCCGCGCGTTTGGGCTGGGGCTGGTGCTGGCGACGCAGAACCCGGTGGACCTCGATTACAAGGCGCTGTCGAACGCCGGGACGTGGTTCCTCGGTCGGCTCCAGACCGAGCGCGACAAGCTGCGCGTACTCGATGGGTTGGAGGGAGCCTCATCGCAAGCGGGGGCGACGTTCGACCGGCAGAAGGTCGAACGCATCCTCAGCGGACTCGGCAATCGCGTGTTCCTGCTCAACAACGTGCATGAAAACGCCCCGGTCGTGATGCAGACTCGCTGGGCGTTGTCGTACCTGCGCGGTCCGCTGACGCGCGAGCAGATTTCTTCACTGATGGCGTCTCGCAAGACTTCGTCGAACGCGGACCCCAAGCCCTTGGGTGCCAACCCCAGGGCTTTCCCAGCGAGCGACGCGACCACTGCCACTGCAAACACCACTGGCACCGCAGGCTTCGCCCCGGTCCTTCCCGCCGAGATCCGCCAGATCTACCGCGAGGTCGCCAAAGCCGGGAATGTCGTCTACCGCCCGGCCCTCCTCGGCACCGCACGCATGCACTTCATCGATGCCAAGGCCGGGATCGATGTCTGGAAGAACGTGGCCCGGCTGTGCGAAGTGACCGACGGTGTGCCGGACGATCCGTGGGACGCTGCTGATGAGGTGAACCCGGATGAACTGGCCTTCAAGACCCAGCCCGCCGACGGAGCCAAGTTCGAACCGACCCCCGCCGCGCTGTCGCAGACCAAGTCGTATACGGCATGGAAGACCGGCCTCAAGAACTATCTGTATCGCGAAGGATCACTGACCGTGGGCTACTGTGAAGCCCTCGACCAGTACGCCAATGCCGATGAGAAGCCCGGCGACTTCCAGGCCCGCCTGAAACACTCTGCCCGCGAGGAGCGCGACCTGCAAATCGAGAAGCTCCGCAAGAAGTACGCGACCAAAACGGATGCCTTGCAGGAACGCCTCCGCAAGGCCGAGCAAGCCGTCGAACGCGAAAAGGCCCAAGCCTCCGGGGCCACGCTCACCGCCGCAGTGCAGTTCGGCACGAGCGTCCTGGGAGCGCTGTTCGGACGCAAGCTGGCGACCGCCACCAACATTACGCGCGCCGCGACCAGCGTGCGCGCGGCCACGCGTGCGGCCCAGCAAAAGGGGGACGTGACCCGCGCCAGTGAAACCGCCGAGACGATCCAGGCCGACCTGGAAGCCCTGGAAGCCGAACTCAAAACCGAGATCGACCGGATCACCGAAGAACTCGATGACAGCGGAGTCAAGGT
>JAYTFV010000147.1:0-5179 GCA_043734065.1 Planctomycetota bacterium | reverse complement strand
GTCATCGACGTCACCGAGCAGAGCTTTGAGCGCGACGTGTTGGAGCGCTCCCGCACGACCCCGGTGGTCGTCGACTTCTGGGCCACGTGGTGTGCGCCGTGCCTGCAACTGGCTCCGATCCTCGACAAGCTCACAGCCGAGTTCGCGGGGAAGTTTGTCCTGGCCAAGATCGACACCGACAAGCAGCCCGACCTGGCTGCGGCGTTCGGCGTGCAATCGATCCCGCTGGTGGTGATCGTCAAGGACGGCCAGATCGCGGACGGGTTTCAGGGGGTCAAGTCCGAGGCCGAGGTCCGGGCCTGGATCCAGAAGCAGATGCCCTCGCCGACGGAAGTGCTGGTGTTCGCCGCCGCAGCCTTGGAGGGGACAGCGGCGAGTGAAGCGGAGGCGAAGTACCGCGAGGCTCTGGTTCTGGAGCCGACTCACGAGGGAGCGAAAATCGGTCTGGCGCGGGTGCTGTGCCTGCGCGAGAAGTACACCGAAGCTCAAACGATCATCGCGGAGCTGGAGCAGCGCGGGTTCCTGGAACCCGCGGCCGAAGCTCTCAAAGCGAAGATCGAACTCCACGCGGCTGCCGAGGAGTCGGGCTCTCTCGACGAGGCCCGAAAAGCAGTGGCTGCGAACCCGAAGGACTTCGAGGCCCAGGTCCGTTTGGCCGAAGCGCTGGCCAGTGTCGGCAAGAACACCGAGGCTCTGGACACCTGCCTTGCCGTGATCGAGGATGGCAGCGGTCCGGTGCGCGACACAGCCAAGGACGCGATGGTCCTGATCCTGAGTACGATCACCGATGTGCAGTTCACCACGGGGTATCGCCGCAAGCTGGCGACAGCCTGGTGCTGAAAGGGCCGATCATCCGACCTCGCATGCGATGTCACACACGACACGGAGCGTCGTGCGACATGGGTCACTTCTCCAGGCGGAGCGGCGTGGTCATTTGGTCGACCGGTTTGGTCATCAGCCGCTGGTGGAATTGTCCACCGAAGCGTTTGCCCTCCTGGCGCTCCAGTTCGAATCCGATCATGATCCCCTCGCTGGTCTGCACCTGCCAACTCACGGTGGCGGACAGGCAGACCATGTCTTCGAGAGTGGTGCCAGCAGCGATGATCGCGGGGCGACCGAGCGTGATCTGCTCGGAGCAGACGAGTCCGATCCCGTTGATGGAGTAGTTGGCCAGTCGGGCGGGGAGGCTGGCCTGGGTGCCTTGCCACCAGATGCGGGCGGGCAGGTTCAGCGGGTAGCGGAGCGACTCGCGGCGGTCCCACTCGGGCCAGGCCAGCAGTTCTTCCGAGAGCGGTTGATTCAGGTACATGCCCAAGCTGGTCCCGCCCGGAATCGGATGCGACCAGTGAATCTCCGCAGCCGCGCGGAACCAGCACTGGCCGTGTTTGTCTTCAATTCGCAGGACCGAAGACTTGCCGGTTTCGAGCGGGGTGAAAGCGTCTAGCCGAACCTCTTCTGAACCAGCCTGACGAATCTTGACGCCGATGGTTCGACCATCTTCGAATTCGAGCATCGGGAACAGACGCACGACAGGGCTGTATTCGGGAATGAGATCCATGTGAGGCTCCGCAACGAATGAGACTGACCGGGGAAGTGGCCCCGTTGATGAACCCTATGTTGCCTGGTCGGGACATGCTCCCGAATGGCGACAAAGTATGAGCGAGTGGAGTGGGAACACTCACCGATCAGGGAACTTCTCGCGGGACGGTGACTCGGGGGCGAGTACGCTCTATCATCGCATGGATGGCTCTCCTGCTCCTCCGATGAGTCCCCCGTGGAACCCGACACTCGCATTTACCTCGACAACGCGGCGACCAGCTTTCCGAAGCCGGAGTCGGTGGTGCGGGCGGTCACGGAGTACCTGACCCAGTGCGGGGTGGCTGCCGGGCGAGGCAGTTCACGGCGGGCCACGGAGCTGGATGGCCGGATCGCAAGTTGCCGGGCGGCGCTGGCACGGCTGTGGAACGCGGAGTCGTCGCGCGAGGTTCTGTTTACGTTCAATGGCACGGATAGCTTGAACTTGGCGATTCATGGCTACCTGCGACCGGGGGACCATGTCGTGACGACCGAGTTGGAACACAACTCGGTGTTGCGACCGCTGCGGATGTGGGAGACCGAGCGAGGGGTGACGTTGTCGATCATCCCCGCCGAAGAGGACGGGCGGGTCAGCCCCGCGCGCCTCGCGCAGGCATTGCGACCAAACACTCGCCTTGTCGCGCTGACTCATGCGTCGAACGTCACCGGCGTGGTCCAGCCGATCGTCGAGGTCGGGGAGCGTTTGCGATCTCGACCCGAGGTGTTGTTCCTGGTTGACGCCGCCCAGACGGCGGGGCACGTGGCGATCGATGTGCAACGGGCGCGGATCGACCTGCTGTGTGGCTCGGGACACAAGGGGTTGCTGGGGCCGCTGGGGACGGGCGTGGTCTTCCTCAAAGCGTCTCGCATGGAGGAGGTGCGGTCGTTTCGCCAGGGGGGGACCGGCTCACAGAGTGAATCTCTCGATCAGCCGACCGCGGCCCCTGACAAGTACGAGTCGGGCAACCCCAACGCGGCCGGACTCGTGGGACTGGCCGCAGCTGTCGAGTGGATTCAGGGACAGGGAGTGGAGACTCTGGCGGCTCGATCGGCTCCATGGGTGCGGATGTTGTTTGACGGACTGGTCGGCAATCCGAGCGTGCGGGTGTTCACGCCCGACCCGTCGCTGGTGGAGAACGCCGGGGTCGTGAGTTTCGTGGTCGACGGCGTCGACCCCCGAGAGACGGCCACGCTGCTCGATGCTCACTTTGGGATCGAGGTCCGCGCGGGCCTGCACTGTGCCCCGCTGATTCATCGCCGCTTGGGGACGCTCGAAACGGGCGGGACGGTCCGGGCGAGTGTCGGGCCGTTCACGAGCGAGGCCGATGTGGACGCCCTGCTTACGGCACTGATGATGATTACCACGGCCATGTGATTGATGTGGTAGGAAAAGTCGTCAGACTACTGCCTGCTGAAGGTCGGATTGAACACGCCCAACGCGGCACAGCCGCAACCAAAAGGGAAGCTGTCAGCGATCAGCCAGAAAGCCACACCACGTCGAGCCAGCCTCTGCACCCCGAAGGGGTGACACACCACAGCCCAGGGTCGCGACTGAAGGGAGCGCACCCTGGGTGAGATCGCCCGCGGGGGACGAACCCTGACGGGGTTCCACATGGCGTGCGGGTGGACAACCCCTTCAGGGTTGGTGTTCTCCGGGCCACGTTTCCCAGGGTGCGCTCCTGCGTCGCGACCCTGGGCTCTGGTGTGCAACCCCTTCGGGGTACAGTGGTCTCCCTGCCTTCGAATATCTTCGCAGCGTGCGCATATTTCAGATGTGAGTCGCACGGTAGAATTCTGACGAATTCTGCTACGCTGGCTGAAAACGACTCAACGATGACACCCCAGAAAAGGAACTGACCGATGACCAGTCTTCGCACTGCCTGCCTGCTCGTGGTCTGTCTGATCGTGGCGACTTCCCTGCCCGCGGAAGAGCCTGTGAAGCCGGAGCCCATCGCGGACCTGCATCTCCTCGACCCGGTGTGGGAGGGCGATGTCGTGTACAACGAGAGTACCGTACTCTTCCAAGAGAAGGACGGCGGCCCGCTGGTCGGGCGGTTGGCGTTTCCCGTGTGGGAGATCGTGTCGGTCCGCAACTCAAACCGGGAGCTGACCCACGATCCCGCGAAGCTGGTCACGCTGAACGCCAATGGGACGTTCGAACTCCCGGCGGACTCGAAGGCTCCGTTCATCAAGACCGCCGACCTGTTCCCGCCGACTGGGGCCCCGATGAGTTACAAGCACCGTGTCGGGCATCCGGAGCAGTCACTGCTGTACGGGCCGGGTCGCTGGTTTCATGACCACCAAGTCGAGGTCACCTATCATCGCAAGGAGTTCACGTGGAAGGGCACCCGCCCGCACTTCTCAGCGGGGCAATTGCCCCGCACGATTGCGAGACTGAAGGCCGGTGAGCCGCTCACCATCGGGGTCAGCGGCGACAGTATCGCGGCGGGTGGGGACGCCTCGGGATTGAACAAGGTGGCTCCGCTTCAGCCCGCGTTTCCGGAACTGGTCACGCAGCAACTGGGACAGAGTTACAAGAGCGCCATCACGCTCAAGAATCGGGCGGTCGGCGGGTGGAGCATTGCCAACGGGAACGCCGACCTCGACGCCCTGCTGGCCGAGAAGCCGCAGCTGATCGTGATGGCGTACGGCATGAACGACGTGGGACGCCGCGACCCGGCGTGGTTCAAGGCACAGGCCGAGCAGTTCATCCAGAAGGTGCGGGCTGCGGACCCGAACATCGAGCTGATTCTGGTGACTCCGATGCTGGGCCATGTCGAGTGGGTGCATACGCCGCGCGAGATGTTCTTCAGTTACCGGGACGAGTTGCAGTCTCTGTGCGGGCCGGGGATTGTGCTGGCCGATGTGACCTCGGTGTGGCACGAGCTGTTGCAGAACAAGCACGACCTCGATCTGACCGGGAACGGGCTCAATCACCCGAATGATTACGGGCATCGGTTGTATGCGCAGGTGTTGCTGGCGTTGCTGGTGGAGCGGGCCGGGAAGTAACGGCCATGCCTCGGGAGGGCGACGCTCCTGCGGAGCCGCGAGTGGGGGTGGACCTTGTCTGGCGTGAGCGGCTCAACAGGAGCCTCGCCCTCCCGACACCTCGCCCTCCCGGTCGGCGAAACCTGCCGCTCGATCGTCCTCAATTTCCACTCGGGGGGTCGAATTCCTCGTGTGTGGCCGTTTTTCAGAGAATCTCCCCCGAGGGTGAGCGGGACTGTTCTAAACTCCCCAGCACTAAGGCGAGCGGACGACTGGCCGATCCCCGCACTTGAACTCACAAATTCCTGGAAGGCCCACGCGGCATGCAGACCGTCATCCACTGGCTCAAATGGCTGATCGGCCTGGCCAATCCCGACAACCTCAAATTGGCCGTCAACCTCTGGGGACCGCCGTGGGTGGGGTATCTGGTGCTGGCTGCGATCATCTTCAGCGAGACCGGGCTGCTCGTCGGGTTCTTTCTCCCCGGCGATTCGTTGCTCTTCGCAGCCGGGTTTCTGGCCAGTCAGAACATCTTCTCGATCGTTCCGCTGGTTCTGGTGTTGAGCGTAGCGGCCATCGTGGGCGACGCGGTGAACTACCAGATTGGTCGCCGGAT
>JAYTFV010000146.1:0-6548 GCA_043734065.1 Planctomycetota bacterium | reverse complement strand
CGGCAGCAGACCCAGGGTTTCCCGCGATGCGGGCAACCCTGGGCTACGGGGCGCGACCCCTTCGGGGTCAGTTCACTAACGATTAGTATGCACGTACCCGCGTCGTGCCACATTCACGCAATCACCTCATGCACCACATTCCCAAACACATCCGTCAACCGCATATCGCGCCCCCCGAAGCGGTAGGTCAGTTGGGTGTGTTCGATCCCTAACAGATACAGGATCGTGGCGTGCAGGTCGTGCATCTCCAGCTTGTTCTCGATGGCGTGGTAGCCAAATTCATCGGTCGCGCCAAACGCCATGCCGCCCTTCACGCCGCCGCCCGCCATCCAGACGGTGAACCCGAACGGGTTATGGTCGCGGCCATTGGAGCCTTGGGCGAAGGGGGTGCGTCCGAATTCCCCGGCCCAGAGGACCAGTGTCTCGTCCAGCAAGCCCCGCGCTCGCAGATCGGTGAGCAACGCGGCGATCGGCTGATCGACCGAGCGGGCGTTCTTCTCATGCCCGTCCTTCAGGTCGCTATGCTGGTCCCAGCGGTCGCCGTTGCCACCGGGAGTCGTGACCTGCACGAACCGCACGCCGCGTTCGACCAGTCGCCGCGCCAGCAGGCAGCTCTGCCCGAATGCCTTGGTCCCCGGCCAGTCATGATGGAGGCCGTACAACTCCTGCGTGGCCTTCGACTCCTGGCTCAGGTCGGCCAGTTCCGGAGCTGCGGACTGCATGCGGAAGGCCAACTCGTAGTTGGCGATGGCCGACTCTAGGGCGTCCTGCTTCCCGGTTCGAGCCAGCAGCGAGCGATCAAGCGTCTCCATTAGTTGCAGCTTGCGACGTTGCGAGGCGGGGGTCGCGTCCGCGCGATCGACGTTGGCGACGGGGGTTCCCTCGCGGCGGAAGATCGACCCCTGATAGGTCGCGGGCAGGAACCCGTTCGAGAAGCAGTCGAGCCCACCCGGCGGGATCAGCCCGGCATTGACGACGACAAACCCCGGCAGGTTCTGGTTCTCGCTCCCCAGCCCATACGTGACCCACGCCCCCATGCTCGGTCGCCCCTGGAGCCCATGCCCCGTGTGCAGAAAATAGTTCGCGTTCGTGTGCTCCGAAAACTCCGAGGTCATCGACCGGATCACGCACAGCTCATCCGCACACGACGCCCGCAGCTTCGGAAACAGATCGCTGATCGGCAGCCCGCTCTGGCCGCTGTTCTCGAATTTCCAGGGCGATCCCAGTGAGTTCCCGACATTGTCGAACTGCGTCGGCTGGACCTTCATCTTGAAGGGGTTGCCGTTCTCCTTGGTCAGCAGTGGCTTGGGGTCGAACGTGTCGACCTGCGACGGGCCGCCATCCATGTAGAGGAAGATGACGTTCTTGGCGCGTGGCTTGAACTGAGGGGCCGTTGTGGCTGGGGCGGCGAGTGCCTGACCCGCCCCGGTCATGAGGCCCGCCAGCGCGATCGATCCGAATCCGTTGGCCGTCTGCGCCAACCAGCCGCGCCGACTCGACGGTGAGGGGAGAAACGAGGAGCAACTGCCGAAGCGTGTGAGCGAAGCCGACATGGGAGGTGCCTCGAATGGGGAGCGAATAGACACTCCACCATAAGGGGACGGGAGATCGACCTCAAGGGCAACGATTGTAGTACGACGCTCCGCGTCGTACTACAATGAGCCGGACTGGCTGCGGGGGCGGCGATCGATCACGATGCTGGGGAAGTTCTCAGTGGTCAGTTCTCAGTTCTCAGTGGTCAGTGGTCAGTGGTCAGTGGTCAGTGTTCAGTGGTCAGTGTTCAGTGGTCAGTCAGAAAAGCCCACCGGTTGCAACCGGTGGGCTTTCGCGCAACCATCAACCATCAACCATCAACCCTCAACCATCAACCCTCAACCCTCAACCCTCAACCCTCAACCCTCCCCTCCACCATCAACGCTCCCCTCAACATTGCTGATCGACTTCGCGACTCGGCCCGCAAGTGGCCATGGCGGCGGGCGGTGGTGTGTCCGGTGGGACGCGACCACGCGGGACGGGCGACGTATGCGCAGTGGACGTTTCGCCAGCTCGATCAAGAGAGCGACCGGCTGGCGCGCGGGTTGCGAGAGATCGGCGTACAGCCGGGGTGCCGGATGGTGCTGATGGTCCGGCCCTCGCTGGAGTTCATCGCCCTGACGTTCGCTCTGTTCAAGGCTGGAGCGGTGATCGTCTTGATCGATCCCGGCATGGGGCGGACGAATATCTTCAAGTGCCTGGAGGAGGTCGACCCCGAGGGGTTCATCGCGGTCCCGGCTGTGCTTTGGATACGCGCGTTGTCGCGGAAGTTCCCGAACGCCAAGCTCAATGTGCGAGTCGGCGGATTGTGGGCACCGGGGTGCGTGGCGACGTATCGATCCATGTTGGGAGACGACGCCAACGGGAGGGCGAGGCTCCCGCCGAGCCTCAAGCCGGAGATACCGCCTCAAGTGGGAAGCGGCTCGGCAGGAGCCTCGCCCTCCCGACCGGCACCTCTGGAGTTCGAGTTCCCGATCACCCGCACCCAGCCCACCGACCCCGCAGCTGTGATCTTCACCAGCGGAAGTACCGGCCCGCCGAAGGGGGTGCTGTACGAACATGGGATGTTTAATGCCCAGGTCGATTTTCTCCAGCAGTTCTACGGCATCGAACCCGGCGAGGTGGACCTGCCGGGGTTCCCGCTGTTCGCGTTGTTCAACGCGGCGATGGGAGTGACGACGGTCATCCCGAACATGGACCCCACGAAGCCCGCCCAGGTGGACCCGCTGAAGATCATTGAGGCGATTCGCGACAACGGCGTGACGCAGGCGTTCGGGTCTCCGGCGTTGTGGAACCGCGTGGGGTCGTACTGTGTGGAGAACGGCATTGAATTGCCTTCTCTTCGGCGGGCTCTCTCGGCGGGAGGGCCAGTGCCGATCCGCGTGCTGGAGATGATGACCAAGGTCTTGACCGGGAGTGTCGGCGATTTCTCCGAAATCGCCGGTTCGGTTCCCTCTTCAAAGAGGGACACCGAAGCCACAACGAAATCGTCGGTCGGGCTGAACTCCCATTCGATGGCTCCCTCGGAGTGCGACGCGGTTCCATCGATTTCGGAGAAATCGCCGACCATCCTCGCCGACCTGCACACCCCCTATGGAGCCACAGAGAGCCTGCCGGTCGCCTCGATCGGAGCCCGCGAAGTCCTCTCCCGCACAGCGGCGATGACACGGAAAGGAGCGGGCACGTGCGTCGGTCGAACCTTCCCCGGTGTCGACATCCGCATCATCCCGATCACCGAGGGGCCGATCGCCTCGATCGATCAGACCCGCTCGCTTCCCCCCGGCGAGATCGGCGAGATTATCGTTCGCAGCCCAGCAGTCACTCGCGAATACTTCCGCCGACCCGAACCGACCGCAGCTGCGAAGATCCCGGATGGAGAGACCTTCTGGCACCGGATCGGGGATGTCGGATATCTCGATGACGAGGGACTGCTTTGGTTCTGCGGTCGCAAGGCTCACATTGTTTACACTGTTGATGGACCGATGTATTCAGTGTGCTGCGAGGCGATCTTCGAGAACGACCTCTTTGTCTATCGAGCGGCACTCGTCGGGATCGGAGAACTCGGAAAGCAGGAGCCAGTGATCGTGATCGAGCCGTTGCATCGGGGCCATTCCGGTCCGATCCCGATCTCGATACTTAAGGCGATGAAACCAATCATCCAAGAGGACGCCCGGGACCGCGCCCGAACTTCGCGACTCACTGCGAAGATCGAAAAGTTCCTGATCATCAAATCGATGCCAGTCGACACCCGCCACAATGTGAAGATCAACCGCGAGGCCCTCGCCCTGTGGGCCAAGGAGCAGCTGAAGAAATGAGGTACTGTCTCCTATTGTCCCGGAAGGGACATCCGACAATAGCCCACCGATTTATCGGTGGGTTCGGGTTCGCCTCGTGGATGCAGCCCCGTGAGGGGCGACAGAACACGGCGCCATCGCCAGTCTCACTCATCAATGATCTGGGTACGACTTCCAGGATTCTGCCGTCCCTGACGGGACTGACCGGTGCGGCGGCTCTTACCCCCACCGTTGAAACGGTGGGCTATTGTCGGGTGTCCCTCGCGGGACAAAGACCGGGCGATCCCGACATGAGGAGCCACGCATGCTGACTCCCGAACAACTCACGCGGCTCTCCGGGCTGGAACTCCAAGCCCGTGCGATCGTCGAGGGAGCCCTCTCCGGCCAGCACCGCAGCCCCGCGCGGGGGGTCTCCGTCGAGTTCGCCGAGCATCGCCAGTATGCCCCCGGCGACGATCTGCGGCATGTCGACTGGAAGGTCTTCGGGCGTCGCGACCGGTTCTATGTCCGGCAGTATGAGATGGAGTCGGACCTCGTCTGCCACCTGCTCGTGGACACCACCGAATCGATGTCCTATCGCTCGCAACAGAGCGTCGTCTCCAAGCTCGACTACGCCCGCTGGCTGGCGGCTGCGACGGGGTTTGTGGTCACGCAGCAGCAGGATCTGATCAGCCTGTCGACGATTGACCAGTCGCTGAAAATGCGGGTTCCGCCGGGGGGACGGATGGCGCATTGGCAGAACGTGGTCCAGGAACTCAAGAAGCTGGAGGTGGCTCCGCTGACGGGGGTCGCAGCGGAGACACCGTTCGAGACGGCCCTGGGTCAGTTCACCGAACTGACCCAGCGGCGTTCGGTGGTGGTGGTCATCAGCGACTGCCTGCGCCCCTTGGAGGAGATCATGGCCGGGATGCGGGCCTTGCGGTCGCGCAAGCATGACGTGCTGCTGCTGCATCTGCTCGACCCGGCCGAACTGGACTTCCCCTTGGACGGGCCGGTGTTGTTTCAGGGACTCGAAGCCCTCGGCGAACAGCTCGTTGAAGCGAGGGGCTTGCAGGTCGCGTATCAAGCGGAGGCGAAGACGTTTTGCGACGCACTCGAACTCGGCTGCCGCGACATGCACGCGGACTACGCGCGCGTGCTGACGAACGAGCCGGTCGATCTGGCGCTGCGGCGTTGTCTGCTGGAGCGATCGCGAACGCGTTGATCGCTCACATGCTTATGCAGAAAGCCCTGGGGTGGCCACCGCTGGGCTCAACACAACGCTTCACTCCAGAGAATGTGGCACGACGCTCCGCGTCGTGACTCACGACGCGGAGCGTCGTGCCACAATCCGATCGGTGGCAGCCGCCTTCCCCCCCGGCTATAAATTCTCCACCCTCCCTCTGACCCTGGCTGCGTCTGGCCTCGGGGGTGGGGGACCGTCTTTGGAAAGCTTGTCGATGTCGAGTTCCTCTCTGTTGTCATCCGATCCTGCGGTCTGGAATAGCATTCAGCGCGAGCAGCGGCGTCAGTGCGAGGGGCTGGAACTGATCGCCTCCGAGAATTACACGAGTGCAGCGGTGCTGGAGGCGGCGGGGACAGTCCTCACCAACAAGTACGCCGAGGGCTACCCCGGTCGGCGGTACTACGGCGGCTGCGAGTTTGTCGACGAGGTCGAGACCCTGGCCCGCGACCGCGCGAAGCAACTCTTCGGGGCCGAGTATGTCAACGTCCAGCCACATGCTGGATCGCAGGCGAACATGGCCGCCTATATGTCGGTGCTCCAGCCGGGCGATACGGTGCTGGCGATGGACCTCGCGCATGGGGGTCATCTGACCCACGGGATGAGCCTTAACTTTTCGGGCAAGCTGTACAACTTCAAGCATTACGGCGTGCGGGAGTCGGATCACCGGATCGACTTCGACCAGGTGGCCCGCCTGGCCAAAGAGCACAAGCCGAAGCTGATCGTCGCCGGGGCGAGTGCCTACCCGCGTGAGATCGATCATGCGAAGTTCGCCGAGATCGCCCGCGAGCAGGGAGCCTTATTCATGGTCGACATGGCGCACTATGCGGGACTGGTCGCGGGGGGCGTTCACAACAGCCCAGTGCCGCATGCCGACTTCGTGACGACGACCACGCACAAGACCCTCCGCGGTCCGCGCTCGGGGATGGTGATGTGCAAGGAGAAGTTCGCCAAGGATGTCGACAAGACAGTCTTCCCCGGTCTGCAAGGCGGCCCATTGATGCACATCATCGCCGCCAAGGCCGTCTGCTTTGGCGAGGCCCTCCAGCCATCGTTCCGCACGTACGCCCTCCAAATCGTCGCCAACGCCCAGACGCTGGCCGAGACACTGGTCGCGGGCGGCATCCGCCTCGTTTCGGGAGGCACCGATAACCACCTGATGCTGTGCGATGTGACAGCGGTCGGACTCTCGGGGAAGATTGCCGAGCAGGCCCTCGACAAGGCCGGGATCACGGTCAACAAGAACATGATCCCCTACGACCAGCGAAAGCCGATGGACCCCAGCGGCGTGCGGATTGGCACAGCGGCGTTGACCACGCGCGGCATGAAAGAGGCCGAAATGAAACAAGTCGGGGCGTGGATCTTGCGGTGTCTAAAGGTCGCGGACAACGACGCCGAACTGGACAAGATTCGCCAGGAGATCGCCGAGTTCGCCAAGGCGTTCGCGGTGCCGGGGATCGAGGACGATCTCGGAGTTCCGTGGTAGCGGCAGTGTCGTC
>JAYTFV010000145.1:0-5400 GCA_043734065.1 Planctomycetota bacterium | reverse complement strand
GGCCCGGCGATTTCGGAGAAATCGCCGGCAAGGGGGCGGCCCGCCTTGTCCGACATCGCCACCGACTTTTCTGATCCACACACGTACTGCGACGCTCTGTTTCCGATGGAGCAAGCTGCCAGCCGTCAGTGATCAGCCAGCCGAAGAATGCCCAAAACACGGCTCTGCCGACTTTTCTGACGCACACAGCGGGGAAACGGAAGCCACTGGGGGCTCGGGGCCTGCCCTCGTCGAGAACCACTCTGAAGACCCCTGGCAAGAGTCGGTCGGCAATTTCGGACGGTCCCAGTCATCGATTTGCGAACCGGGGAACTCTGCCCTTGAGTACGGGTCGCGTGTCGCGTAGGGTTGATAGTCCGGCCCGCGAGAGTGCGTGCCGGAACGGTCCTGCGAGTCACTGCCCAAATGTCCTATCTCCGCACACATGGCGTTCGCATTGAGGACACCCAGGTTTGGGTGATCCATCGGCGACTGGAGTACGGACCGTTCGACTACGACTGGATTCCAAACCTGCGCGGCATCGTGCTCACCTTTCGCGGACGCAAGTTCGGCGAGATCCTCAGCGAAGAAGAAATCTACGCGGACCTCAGCGAGTTCCGCCTTCCCATGCGCGTCGTCGAGGTCGCGGTGCTGGTCCTGGGCAATGCCCTGTACTCGGGTCTGCATGGGTTTAACGAAGACGAACGCCGGGGCATGCTGGAGGATAGTTTGATCGTCGCGGGATGTGACCGGTTTCTGCCGCTCGTGATGGAGTGAACGGTTCACCTCGGATTGTCGGTGACACGGCTATCCGATTCGCGTGTCGGACTCCTGTTCCGCGTCCGCAGCCAGCTTCGGCCAAAGCAGCAAGTGCCCCCGCCACTGCGGTCGAAAGCCCCGCACCGACCCCGCACTCGCCAGCACCAGATTCGGCGATTGTTCGGAGCTGACCTCGGCCAGAATCTCCTCCACGCCCCCCGTCACAAGCCGCAATTGAGACCCTTGCATGAGGGCGCGAAAGTCGGATCGAGACAGCTTCACAAACACCTCGCGGCGGAGGCGGTCGATGTCGTCTTGGGTCAATTCCGACAGAGGCTGACTCAACGGATGCACGATCAGCAGACGGGCATTCCACGCCAGGGCCAACTCAACCGCCAAAGGCAGATGGACCGCCGACTCGTCCGATAGGTCATCGCAAAACACGACCAGCGGAGGCTCCCCGGCCAGATAATCCGGCTCTCGGCCTGCGTACCACACGGGGCAGCCCGCGACCTCGGGCCACGTGAGATCCAGAAGATCAACGTCAGTCGTGCCAGACGATCCCGCCCCCGGCACGATCAGCAGGTCCATCTCGCTATCGCGGGCTGACTCCGCCCATTCCTCGGCGGGGTTCCCGAACCAGGCGGCCTGCTCCGTCGGGAACTCACCCGCCGAGGCCGAGCGTCCCAGTTCCCAGACCTGCTGCTCCGCCGCTGCCATCCACGAGTCGATCTGCTCGCAGTCGCACTCCTCAGTCGGAGGCTCAGCCACAGCGGCAAAGGCCAGGCCGGAGTGAGTCACCCGCGCCAATTCGATCGAGAGCCGGACCAGGTCTTCCGTCTCTGCGGGCCAGTTCACACGGTCCGTGGTGGGGTCCGGAACGAACGTGAGACCGGTCAAGATGCGATGGACGGACGACATGTGAAGCTCTCTGCGGACGGACGCGAAGCGTTCAGCCTGTCGAGTAAATCACTGCTCGTCAATTGAATTCAGATGCCCAGCCTATCCCAGCAGCATCCCCACGATCTCCAGCAGCCCGATGCCCTTCAGGGGATTCGCTGGCTCTGTTGCCGGTTTCGCGACGGAGCAGTATTCCCCGCTCACCTCTTTGTGCATCCCTTCGACCAGATTCCGCACTTCCATCATCGCGGGGGAACGGCGTCCGGGGCTGCGTTCCAGGCCGGTCAGTTCGCCCTTGTCGACCCACACCAACTGGCACGCGGCACAGGAATCGATGATGGCCCGCCCGGCTCCGTAGTACGGGTGGACCTCCATCGACTTGTGACACGTGGGGCAGGCGATCTTCCGTTCCAATTCAATCGGATGCGGCAAAGCGACCGCGATATCCGGACCGGTGTAGGCCGCGCGGCGGTCCTCGACGATCTTGCGGAATTCGGTGCTGGGGAGCAGCAGCCCGCGACAGTTCGGACAGTGGCAGGCTGGTGTCTCATCGATCAGCGCCGCTTCGAGTTCGGCGTCACACACCGGGCAATGCACGCCCAGCGGAGCCGCCAACGGCAGCACGCGGTCAACGACATCAGAGACATCGGGAGCCGCCTGCACCGTGTGACAACACGTACAGACCATCCGCATCGGGCCAGCGGACATCGTGAGCGGTGCTGCACAGTTTTTGCAGTTCATGGGCATGGCCGGAGTTTGGAGGTGCGGCACTGGCGATACGCAGCCTGCCGTACTTGAAGCCTAGCTTACACTCGGAGCAGCGGAGCGGAGAAACTGCTGAGCAAATTCGAGTTGTCCAGTAGGTCGAAAAGCACATCGCCCTATCGAGGAACGTCCCACAGATGGCGAACCTCTTCTGGAAGCCAGACGAACTCTCGATTTGTTGCATCGAACGCCATTGCTCGCGTGGGGCCCATTTGGGGAGTCCATCCTTGCCTGACAGCCCATCTGATGGCATTCGCGATTGACTTCGGCTTGAGGTCCATATCGTGCGGAGTGGGGTCGATATACAAAACGTGTGGCTGGCCTGGCTGGCCGATGGTATAAACGGCATCACTGCAATTGGGACAATGACCGGAGTAGTGCCACAGATATAAAACTCCGTCAACAGTAAATCTGCGAGTCCCTTTCTTCGGCCAAGCCATCTCAATCTCTCGTCTCAAGTATGAGGCGTAGTGATTTGATCTCACATCGCACGAGTGTTTTCATTGGGCAACCGCAGTGGACTCTCCATGAGAGATTTTTTCACTCAGACTATCCACCGTATCGCTGCATTCGGCCCCCGCTCCGTGATCGACGAGACGATCGTGATACTTGGCCCGAACCCCATCGAGTAAATCGATGAAACGTCGGACATTGTGTCCCGCTTCGGCAGACATCTCGGATCTGACGCGGCGGAGTTCTGCAAAGTTGCTCTCAGACATCGGTCGATACCTCGGCGAGGAGTTCGAGTGGCGTCACCAACGACGGACTCATCAGCCCCAGTATACCATTGACTCGCCGAATGTGACCGAATTTGTTGGCATTGGCCAAATGTTTGCAGTTCCAGGTCACGAGAAAGTCACACTTGTGGTAGGAGGCTACTGCCAGATGCATCGCATCGCCTGTTGGATCGTTCGGCATCAACTTGTGGGCAATGTAAGCTTCAGCAATCTCTGCGATGGCATCGGTGATGTCCTCCACCGGTAGTTGGCTGAACAGTGCGAGGGCTTGTTCCCTGCCGGGGAAGTTTCCCCGTTCCAGTTCTGCCAAGACCGCCAGGCTCGTGACAATCTCATCGCCACCAACAAGTGCTGCATCAAACCAGCGCCGCGTCCAATCCCGACGAGCCACCATGTCTGGTTCTTTCCGCTCTTCAAAGTAGAAGCTGGCGATGGACGTTTCGACGTAGATGCGGCTCATCGGACTTCCGTGTGGTTGTTGGAATGCCACCTGTGCGTGCCAGCACCGTCGCCTCTTCGCTCCCCGCGTTCTGGTGAACGCAGCTACGACAAACAGGCCCACCCCTATGGGCTCTCGCTCGGTTCCATCTCTCTCAACTGCTCCGCCGTCGGAAACTTGCGGACACGGAACCGCTTGGGGTACAGGTCGGGCACCTCCACCATCTCGCGGCCCATGACTTCGCAGACCGTAGACCAATGCACGAACCCTTCGGGCTTCTCCGGGTGGCGGATCAGGACCACGCGGTCGGTCTCCGGCAGCAGCGTATCCACGCCGTCGCCCCACACTGCGTATGACAGGATCTCCTCCGTGTCCTTCTTTTGCAGCACCGAGTAGGTCGCCACAAACTGGCCCGCGTAATCGCCATTCTCCTGCAGCTTGTCGAGTAGAGCCTTCTGCTCGGAGTATTCCCCTTGCAGGTAGCGGGCCCGCATCTCTTGGAACCGCGGATACAGCACGTGGTTCACCGGCGGGTGCCAATCGACCCACTCGTCGTCGATATATTGCAGCGGGAACGGCGACATCGGACGAGGCTCGCCTTGCAGCGTCTTATCCGACAGCTCGGCCATCATACGGAGACCCAGGCTGTCGTCGATCGTGGTGATGTAGAGCGTGTCGCGGTTGGGAACCATGGCGATCAAGTGGCCGGTCATCCCCAGTTCGCGGAGCCGGTCGACGAGGAAGATGCGGTTGGCATCATAGTTGTCTCCCGAGACTGCCGAGACCAGATGGTCGCCGATTTTGGCCATCGCGCGGGTCCGCTCGGAGAGGTTTTCGATGGCGATCTCCCAGGCCGCGTAACTGGTGATGTCCCACGTCTCGAACTGCTTGGGCGGGATCGTCTGCATCGATTCGGGGAGGTCGTACACGATCGTCGTCAGCAGATGCTCGCCCAGAGGCGTGGCCTCTAAATCCGGCGGTGCATTGCCTTCGATGCGGCAGAGCAGGGCCTGATGGGCGAAGGAGCTGCGCATCCAGATTTTCGGCATCAGGTTGCGACGGGCCTCGTCGAAGTCCTCGGGGAGTTCGTCGCGGACGCTGGCGAAAATGCCGACGGTACGCTGCAGGTACGCCTTGCGCTTGTACCACGGGAGCAGGCCATACTCCGCATAGAAGTTAGAGAGGTTGATGCGGCCCGTGGCGGTGGTGACGGCGAACTCTTCGTCTTTGTAGACCAGCTTGGACTGCGGCTGGGACTGTCGCAAAGCCGCGAGGAACAGGTCGACGAACGTGCCCCGATCCGAGGCGGCGAAGAGGCGGCGGAAGAACTTCATGAGACACCGGTCTTTCGAAGACCCCCATCGGGGCGACTCGGGGGTGGAGGGCAGAAGCGGGTGGCTCCTCGACAGAGATCATCCCATGCCGCGGCGCTGACGACAATCGTTCCGTCGAATGATTCTGTTCTGGCAATCGCAACGCTTGTGCCGGGGCGAGATCGCTCAATCGAGGTCGCGGGGGCAATGTCCCTCAAGTGGCGACCGAGGGAGGTCGATGGCGCTCGCGAGTGGGTTCCCGTTGCGATCCACTCTCGCTCCGCAGATTGTCTCGACGAGAGGCTCGATGTCCCAGTCCCGGCAGATGCTGGCCTCGCTGATCTGCGCACTGCTGTGCGTGGGACTGCTGATGGTCTATAGCGCCAGCATGACGGCCCGACCATCGCAGCTCGAAGAATTTTACCTCACCAAGCAGGCCCTGTTTCTGCTGTTCGGGCTGGGCTTGGGGGGCGTGGCGTCGGTGATGCCCGCGCGGTTTTGGAAGTCG
>JAYTFV010000144.1:0-8000 GCA_043734065.1 Planctomycetota bacterium | reverse complement strand
GCAGAAGTCGCTAGACTTCTGCCGTTGGGTCGTGAGACTTCTGCCTTTGGGTCGGCATTCGGCAGAACTCTTACGAGTTCTGCTACGGGATGATGTCATCCGTGGTTCAACCTCGCTACTGCTCGAACGGACGTGGGCGTCCGTTCTACGGGGTCTTCGGTTCCGGCTTCGGTTCAGACGGTTGTTTCTCGCCCTTGCGGTTGGCATCGTCACCGGGCTGGGCGTCACCCTTCGGCTTGCCTTCGCCGGGTTGACCGTCGCCCTTCGGCTTGCCCTCCCCCGGTTTGAATTCCCCCTTGGGCTTGCCTTCCCCCTGGCCCGGCTTCTTCTGCTTCTCCGCCTTGAAGTTCGCAGCCACTCCGGGCTTCTTCGACTTCGCCGAATTCAGCAGGCGGTCGACCTCGGCATCCACCGCCTGAGCGGGGTTCGCTTCCGCGACCTTCAACTGCTCATCGATCTTGGCCAGACGAGCTGCGGTGTGTTCGCGGTCGACCTTGAGCTGATCGAGAGAGAGAACCTGCCGCTGCTCGACGAGGGTTTTCAGTTCGGCCCGCAGCTCCGCCGTGTCCGTCATGGCACTGCGAGCGGCGGTGAGGCGGATGCGGGAATCGAGCTTCCACAGGGCCAGTTCGTGGTCGTAGCGATTGACTGCCCCCGGCTTGCCCGCTTGCAGCTTGCTGAGGCGTTCCTGCGTCCGGGCGAGGTCGTGGAGGGCCTTCTTATAGCCATCGGGATTGGCCGACTTGAGGGACTCGACGAGGGTCTTGAGTTCGGGATGATGCTCACCGGCAAAGGCCAGAGCCGCAGCCTCCTGCTCCGGTTTGAGTTCGGCCACGAACTTGGCGACCCCCGCCTTGCCGGGCCCCTTGGGGGAGTCTTTCTTGACGCCGTCTTTCGTGTCATCGGCATGCACTGCCGAGACGAACAGCGCCGTCACCACCAGCAGGCAGCGAGCGGCGGACGTGAGTCCGCCGTGCCAGTGCGACCCGCCGTGCCAGCGCAACGTAGTGCTGGGAACCCGTGTTGAGAATACGGATAACCGGCCCAATCCAGTCTCACGATGAAGAGCGACATGGGATACCAGGTCACGTTCTCCCTGCACGGCGGACTCACGCCCGCCGCTCGCTGTCGAACTCGACTCGATGACGTTTCCAAGACTGCGGCTCATAGCTGGGTCTCCTCTTCAAAGTCCATGTCGTTCTCATCCATATGGCCCTGCTGTTCTTCGACCAGCACCGCTGTCAGTAGCCAGTCGGGGACATCGCTGGCGAGTTCGGCGGAGTCGTCATCGGCAGAGTGGGCATCGTCGGTTTCGCCCGCTTCGTCGGGAGTGAATTGGTGCGAGTCGAGGGCGGTCCACGCCTGGGCGAGGGCCGGGGGATCGTTGGCGCTGGTGGCAATCGGGGCTTCGACGGTCTGATTGCCAAAGGGCGCCGGGGTCACGGACCAGAAGATCGCCATGCAGGCCAGGAGGCTGGCTGCGACGAGTGAGGCGACCTGCCAGGAACGTCGAGCGGGGGACAGTGGCTTGCGAGACGCAGGGGCAGAGGCAGCCTGAAGGCTGGACTCCCACGGGCTGGACTCCGACTCCTCACAGGTCGGCGTCGATTGCAGCAGGGCGATGATCTGCACGGCCTCGACGAGAGCGCCCTGGGCCGCCGGGTCATCACCGAGGCGGGCCTCGAACGCGGCCAATTCCCCCGCGCTGCACTCTTCGAGTACGTATCGGACCGCCAGCAGCAGGTCGTCATCCGAGGTGGAATTCACAGCCGTCATGATTGTTTCCCGTGGGACAGGCTTCCAGCCTGTCATCTTCTGTAAGTCAGTGGGATAGGCTTCCAGCCTGTCATTCGTGCAATGAGTCACTGGCAGAAGATGACAGGCTGGAAGCCTATCCCGCTTCACTCACTCTCATCCGCCAGAGCCAACCGCAACTTGGCCAGTGCCAACCGCATCCGCGTCAGCACCGTCCCCAAAGGAACCTGCAAGTCAGCTGCGATCTCGGCAAACGTCTGGTCGCCGTGGATGCGTTTCTCGACCACGAACCGCTGATCGGGGGGGAGTCGCTGCACCGCAGCCCGGACCCTTTCAGCAGTCTCCCGCCGGATGAGCTCGTCAATCGGCAGGGCTGCCGGGTCACTGCCGGACTGCCCTGCCCCGAGCTGCCTCGATCCCAACACGGTCAACGCCCGCGAATCGACGCCCTGCTTCCGCTTGAGAAGCAGAGCCTCGTTGTGGGCCACTCGCGTAAGCCACGCCCGCACTGCCAGCGGATCGACGCTGTCCCCATGTTCGAGTGCCTTCTGAAACACCGTCTGGAGGACATCGCCCACCAGCTCGTTGTTTCTTAGAATCCCGAACACAAACACCCGCAGCCACTGGACTTGCTGCGAATGCCACTGCCGGACACGCTCCGCCGCAACGTCCCGGTCTGGCAGCCGATTCTCGTCCTCCGGCGGCCCGTTCCCAGCGGACCCCGAGGCATATGACGAATCGCCAGACACGGGAACTCCTTGCGTCGATGAGGATGAAATGCGCTGCGCGGTCGGTTTATTCTTGCATTCCGATGTCGGAGGGGACAAGCCCGCCCAGTCGCAGCACAGGCCAGGGTAGGACGGCCTTTCCAGGCTGTCCACGGGGGCCTTCCTGCGGTAAGACGGCCTGGAAAGGCCGTCTTACGGGGATGCGATGACCGAACGCTCGCCTTAGGCTGCGGCTCGAAACAACTTCCCGATTTGATTTTGAACAGAAGAAAACGAAGGAAACGAAGCAGCTTCGAACCTGAGCCTTCGTTTCCTTCGTTTCCTTCGTTTCCTTCTGTTCAAATCCCATGGACGAAAACGGGAAGTTGTTTTGGACCATGTCCTTATCAATTGGGCTGATCACGATGGCCCACCCATCAGCATCGACTGCTGAGTTTCCCTCGCGGGATTGACCGCAGATTCCGCCTCTTGCCGCACTGCTACTCGCGAACTAGAATTGCCCACCGACCGGTTGGGGCGAGACACTCAGCGATTCCGCCAAGCCCGAAGACAGTCCCGAGGTGACGCACCCTGGACAGCTTCGGGTTGATTCGTTGATGAATCTCGTAGGATCCTCCCGCGCCGGTCTCCCGCCGACACTCATGGAGTCTCTTCAATGTACGAGCGTTTTACCGACCGCGCCCGCAAGGTCATGCAACTGGCCAACCAGGAAGCCCAGCGGTTCAACCACGAATATATTGGCACCGAGCACATCCTGCTCGGCCTGGTCAAGGAAGGCTCCGGGGTGGCGGCCAACGTCCTGAAGAACCTGGACGTGGACCTCCGCAAGATCCGCCTGGAGGTCGAGAAGATCGTCCAGTCCGGCCCAGACATGGTCACGATGGGGAAGCTCCCACAGACCCCACGGGCCAAAAAGGTCATCGAATACGCGATGGAAGAGGCCCGCAACCTCAACCATAATTACGTGGGCACGGAGCATCTGCTGCTGGGCCTGCTGCGGGAGCAGGAGGGGGTCGCCGCCCAGGTGCTGATGAACCTCGGCCTGAAGCTGGAGGATGTCCGCGAAGAGGTGCTGAACCTGCTCGGGCATGGCACTGAGCAGGGCGAAACTGCCGAACGCGGCGGCGAAGGCGGCGGCGGCAAGGGGGGTGAGGGCGGCAAGGGCGGCGGCAAGGGCGGTCGCAGCCGCACCCCGGCTCTCGACAGCTTCGGTCGCGACCTGACCGAACTCGCCAAGCAGACCAAGCTCGATCCGGTGATCGGACGCGAGAACGAAATCGAACGCCTGATGCAGGTGCTCTGCCGGCGTCAGAAGAACAACCCAGTGCTGCTCGGCGAGGCCGGGGTCGGCAAGACCGCCATCGTCGAGGGGCTGGCCCAGATGATCGTCGACGGCACGGTGCCGGAGCCGCTGCGGGACAAGCGGATCGTGGTGCTGGACTTGGCGATGATGGTCGCCGGGACGAAGTATCGCGGCCAGTTCGAAGAGCGCATTAAAGCGGTGATGAACGAAGTCCGTCGGGCGCGGAGCGTGATTCTGTTCATTGACGAACTCCACACGCTGGTCGGAGCCGGGGGAGCGGAAGGGGCGATCGACGCCTCGAACGTACTCAAGCCCGCTCTGAGCCGCGGCGAACTCCAGTGCATCGGGGCCACGACGCTCGACGAGTACCGCAAGTACATCGAGAAGGACAGCGCGCTGGAACGTCGGTTCCAGATGGTAATGGTCGACCCGCCCGGCAAGTCTCAGGCCGTCGAGATCCTCAAGGGACTCAAGGACCGCTACGAGGCGCATCACCGCGTGCAGTACACCGACGACGCCCTCGAAAAGGCCGTCGAACTCTCCTCCCGCTACATCTCGGGCCGTTGCCTGCCGGACAAGGCGATCGATGTCATCGACGAGGCCGGAGCGCGTGTCCGTCTCAAATCGATGGTCCGTCCGCCAGACTTGAAAGACCTCGACGGCGACATCGAGCGGATGAACGCCCAGAAGGAGGAGGCCGTCGCGAACCAGGACTTCGAGAAGGCGGCCTCGCTGCGCGATCAAGCCGACAAGCTCAAGAAGAAAAAGGAAACCATCACCCGCGAGTGGCGGCAGAAGTCGAAGGAATCCGACGGGATCGTCGACGCCGAGATCATCTCCGAAGTCATCTCGAAGATGACCGGCGTGCCGCTGACTCGCCTGTCGAGCGAAGACACGGTGCGTCTGCTGCAGATGGAAGGCGAACTCCACAAGCGCGTGGTTTCCCAGGACGAGGGGATCAAGCTCGTCTGCAAGGCCGTCCGCCGCAGCCGCAGCGGCCTCAAAGACCCCAAGCGTCCGATGGCGACGTTCCTCTTCTCCGGACCGACCGGGGTGGGCAAGACCTTGCTCGCCAAGACGCTGGCCGAGTTCATGTTCGGCGACGAAGATGCTCTCGTGCAGATCGACATGAGCGAGTACCAGGAACGGCACAACATCAGCCGCCTGATCGGTGCCCCGCCCGGATTCGTCGGCTTCGAAGAGGGCGGCCAGCTGACCGAACGCATTCGTCGTCGTCCGTACGCGGTGGTCCTGCTCGATGAAATCGAGAAGGCTCACCCGGACGTGTACAACATGCTGTTGCAGATCATGGAAGAAGGTCATCTGACCGACAGCTTCGGTCGCAAGGTCGACTTCAAGAACACGATCCTCATCATGCCAACGAACGTTGGAGCCAAAGCGATCGCCAGCCCGGCCTTCGGCTTCAGCGGCACGGATGACACCAAGGCCCACGACGACATGAAGAAGAACGTCATGGCCGAAGTCAGCCGCGTCTTTAAGCCGGAGTTCATCGGTCGTCTGGACGAGATCGTCGTGTTCCACAAGCTGACCGAAGAGAACATGCAGCAGATCGTGGAAATCGAGTTGGGCAAGGTTCGCGAGCGCCTCCGTGATCGCGGCCTGAATCTGATTCTCACGCCGGAAGCGAAACATCTGATCATCCTCAAGAGTCGCGGCGACGCCGACCGCGATTCCTCGGACTACGGTGCCCGCCCGTTGCGGCGTGCGGTGGAGCAGTTCATCGAAGACCCGCTCTCCGAGGAGTTGCTGCGAGGCATCTTCAACGGCAAGAACCGCATCATCGTCAAGGTCCGCGAAGTCGGCGGCGAGAAGCAGCTCGACTTCGAGGGCGTGATCGGCGAAGGCGACGGCAGCGGCAGTGACGAACTCGTCGGTGCCGGAGCCGAATCGGCGACGTAGTCGCATGCCCGACCGATTGATGTGAATCGACTTTCAGCCCTCGGCGTCGCGCCGGGGGCTGAGCCGTTTCTGGAGTGCGAGCGCTCCGCTTCGCAAAGCCTTCGCGTCGCGGCTCAACGGGCTTTCTGGATTTAACGCTCAACCCTCCACGATCCTCCATGCGCACGATACTCCTTCTCATCGCCTCCAACGTCTTCATGACCTTTGCCTGGTACGGGCACCTTAAGTTTAAGGACAGTGCTTTGTGGATTGCGATCCTGGCCAGTTGGGGAATCGCGTTCTTTGAATACTGTCTGCAAGTCCCCGCCAACCGCTGGGGCCACGGGCAATTCACAGCTGCTCAACTGAAGATCATGCAGGAAGTCATCACGCTCTTGGTGTTCGGCGTCTTCTCGGTCGTGTTCCTCAAGGAGAAGTTGCGTTGGAATGAACTCGCCGGTTTCGTACTGATACTGGCAGCTGTGGCCGTGGTGTTCGGGTTTAAGGAGACCAAGGCTGAGACACCACCAGCAGAGTCCGAATCGACATCCGCCAATCCTCAGACACTCCCGAAGCGGACTCCTTAAAGAGTTTGGAACACTAATCAACGCTAATTAACGCTAATCCAAGCCAACTCTTGATTAGCGTTAATTAGCGAAGATTAGTGTTCCCACTCCCCCACTGTCGATAAACCATCAACCCTCCCCCTCCCCCTCCCCGCATGACCAACCTCCGTCTCCTCCTCGCCTACGACGGCACCGACTTCACCGGCTGGCAAATCCAGGCCGGTCGGCGCACGGTGCAGGGGGTACTGGAAGAGGCCATTCGCGACCTCACCGGCCAGACGCCCAGGCTGCTCTGCGCGGGGCGGACCGACTCCGGAGTCCACGCCCACGGGCAGGTGGCCAACTTTGAAACCAAGTGCCAGATCCCGGTCGATCGCTGGCGTACCGCGCTCCAGTTCCGGTTGCCGGATGACATCATCGTCCGCGAAGTGACCGCCGTCCCACCCAGGTTCCACGCCACCTATTCCCCGCTCACCAAACGCTATCGCTACCTGATCCATAACAGCCTCGTCGAAGACCTCATCCTCCGCCGGTTCAGTTGGCGCGTCCGCTGGAACCTCGATGTCGACGCCATGCAGGCCGGGGCCGACCGTCTCCTCGGCTCGCACGACTTCCGCAGCTTCGAATCGAACTGGCCGAATAACAAGGTCACGAGTACCCGCACCGTCCATGAACTTAAAGTCTTCCGCACCAGTCCCGGCTCTGTCTTGCAGGGCATGGCCTGCCACTGCCCCGAGGGCGATCCGCAAGGCTTCATCGCCATCGAAATTGAAGCCGACGGGTTCCTGTACAACATGGTCCGCATTATCGCGGGCACCCTGGTCAACGTCGGTCGCGGCTACTGGACCCCCGATGATGTCGAGCGAATTCTAGTGGCCCAAGACCGCCAACTCGCCGGCGACACCAGCCCGGCCCACGGGCTGTTCCTGGTACATGTGCATTACCCGGAGAATGAGGACGAGTTGTGAGGCCAGATGACCTGCCGACTGCGAGGGATCAAGTTCTGACGCGCCTGACATGACCTCACCCCGAAGGGGTCACAGCTCATCGCAGGTGGTGAGCGCAGCGTAGGCTTCGCCCGCAACCCGGCTCGACATTGCCACTCAACCTCCTGCTCCCCTCTCTCCCTGGGAGAGGAGTTGGGGGTGAGGGCCGCATGCCGACACACTCTCGCCCTCCAGATTGACAGCGAGCGGCGGATGTGAGTCCGCCGTATGGGGGCAGGTCGACATCTAATCCCGGCCAAGGTCGCTCCGCAGGGCGCGGCCCTTCTCTCGCAGACGATCCTGATCGTCGACGACAACTCGACCGAGCGGCAACTCACCATGAACGCCCTCAAGTCCCTGAACTGCCGCGTCGCTTCAGCAGCCAGCGGCGACGAGGCCATGCAACAGATCGCGGCCAAGCGCCCCGACCTGATCATCCTGGATGTCATCATGCCCGGCACCAACGGCTTCCAGTTGTGCCGGCAGCTCAAGACCAACGCCGACACCAGAGAGATCAGGGTCATTCTATTCACCAACAAGAACCAGCAGGCCGACAAGTTCTGGGGCATGAAGCAGGGAGCCGACCTGTACGTCACCAAGCCGTTCACGGATGAGGAGTTGGTGCAGTCGGTGATGACGTTTGCGTGAGGGGAGAAGCTGTCAGCGATCATCGATCAGCCCAAGGCACCTCGAACAACGACTCTGTACCCCGAAGGGGTTGCACAACATAGCCCAGGGTCGCGACGCAGGAGCGCACCCTGGG
>JAYTFV010000143.1:0-5876 GCA_043734065.1 Planctomycetota bacterium | reverse complement strand
CTGGGTCTGCTGCCGATTTCGCGAGTTTCAACCCCAACGGGGTTGCGTCAGGTGTGGGACGCAACCCCGTTGGGGTTGATGGGTTTCTTAGCCCCGTGTACCCAGGGTCTTCCGCTGCGCGGCCGACCCTGGGCTACGAGACGAGACCCCGTTGGGGTCGAAGACGGGACGATTTCACGATTCACCGACGTTTGAGAGGATCACATACGACGCGGAACGTCGTGCCAAATTCCTCGGCAAAGCCGCCAAGCGACGCTATGATGAGGCCCAGGAGTCGACCATGAAACTGAAAGTTCTCATCAGTCCAGAACCTGTGGGGGGATTCTCAGCGAGCGTCCCCGCCTTGCCGGGTTGTTATTCCCAAGGTGACACGCGACAAGAGGCGCTGAACAACATCCGCGAAGCAGCGGAACTCTGGATTGAAGTCACCTCCGACACTGCTCTGACGTAGGGTGGGACAAGCTCGCCTTGGAGCGCTGGCACACTATTTCAGGCCAGACCGCGTCGCACATGGTGGGTGACTCCTTGTAATAATCAACACCCAGGAGATCTCAATGACTGCCGAGTCACAAATCCATCAGAATCAACAGTTGCCTGACCCGCCACATCGCCTTCAGTGGGCTGTGAAAGGAGTCGCCTGTGTCGCGGTGTTGCTCTTGTTTGTCTTTCTCATTCTTCTTTCGATTCCGCCGTTTGAGACGAGACGCGCGCTGTTGAGTTGTATTCGCTGTGGGAATGTACGGGAGGTCATCATTGTACAACGGTGGTGGCAGATTCATCGCGTTCGTTGCATAGACACGAATGAATTTCCGATTGAAGCGGGTCACACGCATCGGTGGTTTCAATACAACTCAAAGAGTCAGGCGTGGTACTACACGGGTTGGACCCGTGATAAATATGAGACGGGAGAGTGGAGATGGCAGGGGAAAGTCAATGAGGAAAGCCTGAGCCGCCCGCAGGACAATCTTCGAGAGGAGTGGCTGAAATGAATGCACCCTGCGGACCACCCCGCTTTCGGAATGCGAGTTGCGGTGCGACGTCGCCTACATGGCCTCGCAGTTGCATCCGTCCACGCGAATCGACACGATACCTCCCATGAACACTTCACCCCTCCGCTGCGTCGTGCCGTTCCTGGCGTTCCTGTTCCTGTGCTCCTCCGCAGCTGGTCTGCGGGCGGAGGAGAAGCCCGCGCTGGGGATTGAACTCCCGGCGACGGATGAGGGGCTGCCGGGGGCCGGGCCCATTCGGCGGTATGACTGGTTCAAGGGGCTGTGGACGCAAAAGCGAACCGCCTGGGCGAAACAAATCGAGAAGGACCAGAAGGCCGTCGTCTTCCTCGGGGACTCGATCACCCAGGGCTGGGGAGATGACATGAAAAACAGCTTCCCCGGCATGAAGGTCGCCAATCGCGGCATCAGTGGGGACACCACTCGCGGGATGCTGATCCGGCTGCAAGCGGACGTGCTGTCGTTGAATCCAACATGCGTGGTCCTGCTGATGGGGACCAACGACCTGGAAGAGAAGGCTGAGCCCGAGGTCATCGCCGGGAACTTCAAGCTCATCATTGAGGCCCTCAAGAAGCACAACCCCAAGATGCCGATCATCCTGTGCCAGGTCTTCCCGAGTTCGGCCACCAAGAACCGACCGGCGGACAAAATCAAGAAGATCAACGAACTCTGCTTTGCAGCGTTGAAGGGTGATGCACAAGTGACGCGAGTCGAGACGTGGACCCTGTTCGCGGATGAGAAGGGGGACGCCAAGCTGGCGGAGTTCCCGGACCTGCTGCATCCCAACGATGCCGGGTATGCCAAGTGGGCTGCGGCGCTGCGACCGATCTTCGCCACGCTGGGGTTCCTGGAGACCGAGGACGACCAGTTCGAACTCGAACCGGGCGCGATCAGCCTGTTCAACGGGAAAGATCTGACCGGCTGGGGCTTCCGCGATGAGAAGTCGCAGGAGAAGAAGGCCACATTCGATGGCAAAACCGCCAGCGACGATGGGCGGTACGTCGCCCTGCATGGCCGCATCGTCGTGACCACTCCCCCCGAAGGCCGCCGAGTGCAACAGATGTGGACGACGAAGGAGTTCCCGAAGAACTTCACGCTGAAGCTCGACTTCCGCGCGACCCCGAACGCCGACAGCGGCGTCTTCATCCGCCGTCCGCAGTTGCAATGCCGCGACTACCCGCTGGCCGGGCCGTATAAGGAACTGAAGAGCTATAAGCCGCAGGACTGGAACCAGATGGTCGTAGTGGTGAAGGACAACGTGGGCCTGTGTACCTGCAACGGCGAGGTGCTGGAAGCGGCCCTCAAGATGCCCGAATCGGGTCCGATCGGCCTCGAAGGGGACAACGGCCAGATGGAATACCGGCGGATTCGGGTGATTGAGACGCCGTAGAACATAATTCCCTCATGCACAGCACTCTGGAATGCCCCGCGTGATCGGGGCCATGCGAATAGCCTCCCGACCCCGCCACCCCGCCGCACCCTCCTGAAGGCACAGCCTGCCATGTACCATCTGGAGACGTGGACCAGCGACACCTGTTGACTGAACCAAAGGAACAATGGTGCAAATCAACAACTTTCGGTTTCGCATTCGTCGCCACGCTGGTTGCTTTTCCGACAAATGCAGCATGGACTTGTTTGTTCAATCAGACGGTACTGTACGTGGTACTGTTCGTAACATTACAGAAGCGGAAGTGGGTTTTTTGCCAGTGGAAATTAAAGTTGATTCGCGGATTGTTTCCGATATGAAGGACTTGTTCGATGATGTAATATCATCGCATAGCGATTCATGGATTAACGTGGGCTATGGTGGATTTGGATCACAACTGACCGTCAAACGCTTGCGCCCACCAACTGAAGGGCAGGAGCTATCTACTAATTCACGATTTTGGGAAATGTGCAGTTCGCTTTGCGATACGTGTCTTCAGCAATACCGCTCCCAGGAAGGTGATGAATGATTATGTCTCATGCGGCAAAGGTGAGACGTTTTTAAATCGTTGGAAATTGTGGGGCATGAGCGAGGCCAATTGGTCGACACGGATGGTGGTCAGCCCACCGGCGAGGTGGGGTCGCCCGGCCAACTGATGTGTGGAGACAAACCGTGGGAGGCGGGGTCAAGAGCGCAGCGGATGGCCCCGACGCGGGGAGACGGGGCGTGACATGTCGCCCCGCGTGATCGGGGCCATGCGCAAAGCCTCCTGACCCCGCCACCCCCTTGAGTTTGCTGGCGTCGCACTGGCACGTTGGACTCACGTCCAACGCTCGCTGTCGATAAGAAATCAACGCGGCTGGGTAGGACCAATTCCTTCTCCCCTTCTCCCCCACTTCAATTCCACTCCCTCCCCCCTTCCGCCGCCCACCCGTTACACTGCACCCCTTGCCCCCGGCGCTGGCTCCGGGGGCGTGACTGTCTGGGTGAACTGGTTCCATGAATCTTCTGCGTCTGCTGCAACAGCGTTTTGCCCCGGTCCTGGCGGATTATGCCGATGACCCTGCGCCGTTTGTGGCGATGGTCCGCCCGGCGCAGGACACTCGTTTCGGCGACTTCCAGGCCAACTTCGCGATGTCCCTCGCCAAACGGCATGGACTCAACCCGCAGGAACTGGCCGCCCGCATTGCGGACAAGGTGCCTCTGCAGGATCTCTGCTCCGAGATCGAGGTCGCCGGGCCGGGGTTCATCAACCTGCGGCTGCGCGATGATGTGATTCTCCGTGAGGTGAACCAGTTGCTCACCGACGAGCGGCTCGGTGTCGAGGCCGCGAACCCGCCCCGCACCATTGTGATCGACTATTCCTCCCCCAACGTCGCCAAGCCGATGCACGTCGGCCACCTCCGCAGCTCGGTCATCGGCGACAGCCTGTATCGCACGCTGAAGTTCCTGGGGCACCGGGTCATCAGCGACAACCACATCGGCGATTGGGGCACCCAGTTCGGGATGATCATTTACGGGTACAAGAACTTCCTCAGTTGGGATGACTACCTGCGTCACCCGGTCGCGGAACTGGCTCGGCTCTACCGACTGGTCAACAAGCTGAGCGACTTCATCGAAGCCCGCGAGGAACTGCCGAAGAAGCGATTTGAACTCGATGCCCATGAGCGTGAACTGGCCGCTGCTCCGGTCCCTGTTAAAGGGAGCAAAGACCCTCTCGATAAGGATCGGGAAAAGGCGATCAAGAAGCTGCGGTCGGAGATCGAAGGGCT
The DNA here is from genome assembly GCA_043734065.1 of Planctomycetota bacterium. Lineage (GTDB taxonomy): Bacteria > Planctomycetota > Planctomycetia > Planctomycetales > Planctomycetaceae > TH-plancto1. Next base: position 1,671 of record JAYTFV010000143.1, on the reverse strand, counting down.
GCGAGAGGGGATCGCCTCACTGGAGAAAAAGCTCGAGCGGGTCAGAACGAACCCGATCGAACTGGCACTCGCCGATGCTCACCTGGGCATCGCCCGTGCCGCCCGCGACGAGACGGTAAAGCTGCACGCGGGTGATGCGACGAACCTGGCGTTGTGGAAAGAGTTCATGCCCGCCTGCTTGAATGCCTTGCAAGGGGTGTATGAACGGCTGGGGATCAAGTTCGATCTGACGCTGGGCGAGAGTTGGTTCAACCCGATGCTGGCGGGGGTGGTCGAGTCTCTGAAGGCCAAGGGTTTGGCGGTTGAGAGCGGTGGGGCCATGTGCGTTTTCATCGCGGGGAACGAGGCCCCGTTCATCGTGCAGAAGGCCGACGGGGCGTACACCTATGCCACGACCGACCTGGCCACGATCCAGTACCGGGTCCAGGAGTTGAAGGCCGACGAGATCCTGTACGTGGTCGACTTCCGGCAGTCGGAGCATTTCGCCCTGCTGTTCGAGACGGTGAAACGCTGGGGCATCGCCAAGGTCGACCTGCGGCACGTGAACTTTGGCACCGTCATGGGCAAGGACCGGCGGGCGTACAAAACCCGCGACGGGGATACGATCGGGCTGGAGAGCTTGCTCGATGAAGCGGTGCGGGAAGCCCGCACGATTGTCGACCTCAACGAGGCCCAGAAGGCCGACAAGGGGGACGACCCGCTCGACGACCACGCTCGTCAGGCCGTCGCCGAAACCATCGGCATCGGCGGGATCAAGTACGCCGATCTGCACCACTCGCGCGAGAGCGACTACGTCTTCGACTGGGAGAAGATGCTCGCCAAAGAAGGCGACACAGCCACGTACATCCAGTACGCCTTCGCCCGCACCAAAGGCATCCTCCGCAAGAACCACATCGACCCGCAGGCGTTGATGGCCAGCGGAGCCCGCATCCAATTCAGCAACCCCGCCGAACGCAGCCTCGCCCTGCAACTGCTGAAACTCCCCGAGGCCCTCGACGCCGTCTGCACCGACTACCGCCCGAACCTGCTGACGCAGTACCTCTTCGAAACCGCCAACGCCTTCAGCACGTTCTACCAGCACAGCCCCATCAAAGACGAACCCAACGAGGCCCTCCGCCACAGCCGCTGCCTGCTCGCCGAACTGACCGGTCGGGTGCTGGAGTTGGGACTCGGTCTGCTCGGCATCCAGACGGTGGAGCGGATGTAGAACGGAATTCATTCCGTTTTTCTGCTGGTTAGAGCCTCATTCAAGCGAACGGGGAGTCGAACATGACAGAAGCCATCTTGGAGCTGACTTACGCTTCCTACCACGTTTCCATACGAAAGAGTCGGCCATCTGGCCCTTGATCATGGAGAGTCAGGACGATCTCATCATCCTGAAATGAAAACCTATCCCCTGATTCAGTCATAGGGAGGTCTGAATCGATCACCGTCAGTATCTGTTGGATACCCAGATTCGCCAGTGATCGCAGGGCGGAAATAACATTCAACTTGATACGATCGTCGAGGCCTTCGAGAAGTCCGTCGTGAAACACGAAACGCAAGAACTTAGCATCAAGCAGCACACGAGCTACCGCAAGGTCGAACGCGGCACACAGCAATTGCTTGTAGCTCTTCCCTTCCGCTTCACTTGTCGTGTGGTCAGTCAAATCCAAGTACTCGGCCTGAAAC
>JAYTFV010000142.1:0-6515 GCA_043734065.1 Planctomycetota bacterium | reverse complement strand
CACAAATCCTAACACAAAAGTTGTCGGGAGCGAGATGGGGCGCGTGCGAGTGACGACACGAGCCGATGTGACAGATGAGAGTTGCGAGGTGTCCCGGCGGCAGGGATGATATGCTGACCCGAGTTGAGCTGTCCGTTTTCTGTCTTGGAACTACCGCATGTTGTCCCGCATCCTGCTCGCTGGTGTGGTCTGTCTCGTGGTGCAACTGCCCGTGCAGGCGGATCCGACGGTCTATTTTAGCGGGAAGCACCTGAGCTACCGCCATTTTGTCTACGGAGATGTCAGTTCCGCCGCCAGTCGGGCCGGAACGATCAATATGGGGTATGCCCATGGACTGCAAGCGGGGCAGGATGTGGGCGTGTTGCGTCGCAGCGAAGGTAAGCTGATTCCGATCGGAGTGCTGCATTTGGTGGACGTGCGATCCGGTGATTCCTTTGGACAATACGATGGGGAGTTCTCTCTCCAGCGGGACGATCTGGTCATCGTTTCCGCTCGGGAGTTGAACCTGTGGGAAGGACGTTCGCGCTCTGACCAACTGGTCACTCGATCGCTGCTGTCTCGCAATGGAAAAGGATACGACTCCGGAGATGTAAGTCCGACCCTGCTGAACGAGGTGGGTCGCGACGATGATTACATCGTCCACAAGCCCCCCGCATTGCACGTCAACACGGATCTGTATGCCAAACAAAGGCCGGCCTTCCATGCGGCAGTGGTTCGCGGAGCGTTTCGTCCGGCCAGCAAGGACGAAGATGGAGTGGAGAATCAACTCTCATTAGAGGATCGAGAGCGCAGCCCCGATAAGCCCACACTCGATCTGGAGACAGCTCTGGCCCGGTTTGTCACCAACAATGCAGCGGGAGCACTCGACATCAGCCCCATCAGTCTGCGTCAGTTGGCCAAAGATCGCATCGACCTGGTGGGGAATCAAGATGATCTGAAGACCGATCTCGATCAGGCCAACGCTCGGATTCGGATGCTGATCCGTCCGAAATAGCCCTCGTCCCCGCTGGCCCAGAACTAGTCCAACACTGCGGAATGGAAGCATCACCTGAGGCGATCGTCGCCATGCTTCCCTCCTCCGCCCCGCAGGGGCACCGACAAACTAGCCTGGGGCAGAGCGACCACGGGAGCGCCGCCCCAGGTCTCCGAGTTGTCATGCTCCCAGCCCTGAAAGGGCGAAACAGAGTCGGGCCGCCCGCTGTGCCGCCCTTGCAGGGCTGGCCGAACCAGCGGACTCGACTCACAGGGCGCTGCCCTGGGCTGGTTTGTCGGTGCCCCTTCGGGGCGGAAGAACGGAGCGTTCAGAGGATGGGGGTGCGAAGTGCATCTCGCACTCTGGCGTGGGTGATGTGCGACTTCCGCAGGGGAGGAGTAAGGGACAGGTGTCCGCCGGTTGTGCATGACATCGGCTGACAGGCGGCATGACTCTCCCAGGGGGCAGACCCATTGGTCTCGACACAACTCTCCACCCCGAAGGGGTCACAGCCCATCGCCCGTGGTCGAACGCAGCGACACCACCGGTCTCGGGCGTCCAGAGCCTCCGGTATCTTGGAGAGATTCCAGCCGCTCTGGCCAATCCAGTGAGGCGAAAGCTGCAATCCCTCCGGGATAGACGGGCGTGGGGAGGCCGCAGTCCGGTGGTGTTCGCTGCGCTCGACCACCGGCTATGGGCTGCATTCCCTTCGGGAAAAATGACAGCCGCCAGTCGGGTTCTCGCCTGCCTCAAGGGTGTGTCAGGGCTCGGCTGTTGAGTTGTGTCGAGACCACTGGGGCAAGCCCAGTTGATAGCCCGCCTTACTGGATCAGGTACGTCTGGCCCCGGTAGTTGACGAGGAGTTCTTCGTCGTCGGCTTGCTGGGTCATGATCTGGTTGTCATCGGCGGTGTTCTGGGCCACGAGGTCAAAGTACTCCTTGGTGTACCGCTGGATCGTGATGATCTTCGCCTTGTCCCTTTCGAGATCGAGGTCAGCGGTGTCCGGGGTCACGATCTGCTTGCCGCGTTTGTAGGCGGTCTGGTTCCCGGCTTGGCGGACCGTCGAGGTCACGATCGCCTTATCCGACTGGGCGTCGAAGTAGGTTGCCGAACCGGGAGCAGCAGGCCCATTGGCTCCTCGAAACTCACCGGCTGCTCCCGCTGGGGCGGTCGTCGCCGGAGCAGCGGAGAGATTATCTTGCTTCTTGAACGCCTGCTTCGAGGCCCGCTGGGCGACCCCGGCTTGCCCTTCGGCCTGCTCCAAAGCTTCCAGTCGTCGACCGGATAACACAGAATTTTCTCCGAAGGCCGCCGAATCCCGAGCCAGCGTGGGCCGCGAGGTCTCATCCGCCAGGAATGATGTGTACGGTGTCAGGATGCCGTGCTTTGTCGAAAGCAGCACCAGTTCCTTGACCAACTCCTCGTTCCGCCCATTGAGGTCCAGTTGGTCAATGATCTCTCCAATCCGCCGCATCGCCCACAGCTTCTCGACGAAGCCGTAGCTGGCATTGGTCGCGGACTGGGCGAAGTCGACCGGGAAGTCGAACTTCGAGTTCTGCTCGCCGACGTGGCCGCTGACGACCACCTTGGCCACGCCCGAGTGGCGGTAGCGTCCAACGATGACGACCTGCTCACCCGCGAAGAGGTCGAACTTGCCCGACGGGTAGATGCGGTTGACCGGCGGACCGGCCTCGGTGGCGACGTGGTCGAACTCGAACTTCACGTCGACATCGGCCAGGACCGGAGCGGAGATCTTGCTGTAGACCCGGCTGACGTGGACTTCGATGTCTTCGTTCGGGCGGACGTACTCGCTGGCCCCCGAATGCTCGCGGGCCAGCCGGTCGAGCAGGCGGCTGTTCACGTCGTAGCCGACGCCGAAGTTCAGCATGCGGGCTCCGACCTTGTTGGAGTCGCGGGCGACCTGGGCGATCTTAGCTTCGTTTCGCTCGCCGACCGTCGGCAGCCCATCGGTCGTGAACAGCACGAACGTCGGGCGGGACTTGTCTTTGATCTGCTCCAGCGCCGCCTTGAGGGCGTCGTGGATGTTCGTTCCTCCGCCCGCGAACAGGCCGTTGACATAGCCGGTCGCCTGCTTGCGGGTCTCTTCGTTGAAGCGTTCCAACTCGGGCCGGAAGGTCTCGACGGCTGTGTCGTAGGCCACGATGTTGAACGTGTCCCCCTCCTTGAGGTTGTTCAGTACGAACTTAATCGCGGCCTTAGCCTGCTCGATCTTTTCGCCCTGCATGCTGCCGGATTTGTCGACGACAAACAGCACCGTCTTCGGCAGATGCTGGTCCTGCTTGGGCACTTGCGGTGTCGTGAGCAGCAGGAAGTAGCCGTCCTCATTGGCATTCGGTCGATAGCTCAGCAGGCTGGTGCCGAGCTTCTCCGGGTTCACATCAAAGAACAACCGGAAGTCGCTGCTGGGCACGGTGTTCGTGGCCGAGAATTTGACGACCGCGTGGTCTTCGTCCGGGCGATCCACGGAGAGCGTGTGCGAGGGGCTGTAGACGTTGCGGATCGAAATTGTGGAGTCGATCGAGACCTGGAGATCGAGCTTTTCGAGCGGCTTGGTCGTGTACTTGGCGGTGCTGAGCGGGAACAGGAAGTCGGTCACGCCCCGGTCCTTCCGCAGCAACTGGTTGTAGTGCAGCGTCACCGTTCGCGTTTGCCCGGCGGGGACCGGGAAGACGCTGGTCTGGAACAGCCCCTGACCCATCCATTCGAGGAGGGCGGGGTCTTTGGAGGAGCGGACGATCGCCTCATACCGGGCGCGGGCTTCCTCTTTGGAGAGCAGTTGGGCCGGGAATTCCTGGCCATCGACCATGAGAGTCAACTTGTCGATCGCTCCGTCATAAGGGAGCGGGAAGACGAACTGGGCTTCGAGTGGCCGCGACCCGGTGTTCAGGAAGGTCTGCGAGACCTGCACCTGGGCCACCTGATCCTTGAGCCGGGCCTGGACCGAGAGTTCCTTGACCTGACACGTCATCGTGGATGGGTCGGGCGTCGGCATCGGCCACGGGCGGGGAAACCGCTGCGAGTGATCCGAACTGATCAGGAACCCTTGAGCACAGGCCACCTGGGCGAAGGCCAACAGACACAGCCCGACACTAAACGCTAGAAATCGCTGCATGATAATCCCCCGTTGACGATCGATTCGACCAGAACCCTTCAATGAGTTCTGATTCTCACCCGCAGGTGCCGCGTGATTATGACGTGGTCACCCGAGAATTCGTTGCACGAAATTCCGACGAGAATTCAATTTCGCGTCAAGGCCGGGCCGTGATGGCTTTGCCTCGTGTCGCCAATTTGCCCGGAATGTGGCACGACGCTCCAGACGTGATGCGATCGGCCAGGCTTCACATCCCCAGAGACTTCGGAAGTCTGGCGAGTCTGTTTTCTCTGACCGCCCGCCGAACTGCTGTCGCGGAGCGCCCGACCATCTTCCAGGAACTGGGGGAATACTCAGGGAAGACTGACAGTGGGTTTCAGCAGAGTCACGATTTCGGCATAGGTGTGCTGGCCGCTGGCATCCGCTTGGATGACACCGTCCTGGATGATCATGAGCCGGGGGATGCCAGTCACCTGGAAGTGGTCAGAGAGGTTGGGATGCTCGTCGATGTCGATCTCGACCACTTTCAAACGGCTGCCGTAGTCTGCCTCGATTTGATGAATGGCCGGTTTCATGCCCTGGCACGGACCACACCACGTCGCGGTGAAGTCGACCAGGACCGGGACTTTGCTCTGCACGACGGTCTCGTTGAACCACTTGTCGTTGGGCATCCCGGATGGCAAGACCACTCCGGCGGGGACCGGGTCGACCAGAGCGACAGCTGGCGGGGAGTCCGTGCATCCGGTGAGGCCCAGGAGTACAAGAATCAGGCCGAAGCGAAGCGACATGGGAAGCCTGTGAGTCGGGGGTCGGGGGTCGGGAGCCAGAGGGCCGCGGCGAGGGGCGAGGGGCGAGTCGCCTTCTGGCTCCCGACTCCCGACTCCTCACGTCCGTACGGACCCAGTGAGCCACGCGGCCAGCGTACCGCCAAACAGGATCGGGGTCCAGGCGGCGATCTCCGGCTTGACCAGAGAGGATTGGCCCAGGAAGTCCATGCCCTGTCCGATCCCCAGAACCAGCGCCAACACCAGTGTACAGGTGGCGATATTGGTGACAAGGTTATCTTTCTCTTTTCGCAAGATCAGTGGAATCACCAGAAACACGCTGATCAGCGAGACCAGCGGACGCGTGAAGCGACCGTGCAGGTGCATGACCTGCGCCCGTGTCGAACTCGCATGAGCCGAGGGATGCTGAATGCGGTGGACCAGATCGCGTGTCGACAGATATCGAAAACCGGTGTTGCGATTCTGCAATTCGTCGAACGACAGACCGACGGCCAGAAACATGTCCTTGCCATTCTTTTGCAGTTTGACCAGCTTGCGACCAGCGGCTGTCAGTTTCCGCATGTCAAACGGGGGCGAGACATTCTTCAACAGCCAACCCGCCGGGATCGGTCCCCGCGCCGGGATGTAGCTGGCAGTCTCCGCGCGCAGCTCCGGTTCATACTCCGCGACAATGTTCGGAGCGGGAAGCACGAATGAGGGAGTGAGAATCTGGCGCTTCGCAGGGATCAGCTGCTGCCCCGACACGAAGATCCAGGTTCTCGTGTCGTATTGCGGGTCGAAGGTTTGGACATCGGAGGTGGACTCCCCGTGGTTCCCCTGGAGATGTTCCGCGACATTCGGGATGATGAACTCCTGGTTCACGAACAGGAGCGCGGCCACCGAGAACACCCCGAAGACGAGCGGGAACGAGATCCGGTAGGTCGGAACGCCCGTCGACAACACCGGATAAAACTCGTTGTGCTTGAGCAGCATGGCCAGCACCACCAGCACCGAGATCACCGACAGCGATGGCCCAATCAAGTCGAATATCAGACTGCACTGGTACGTGTAGTGCGTCCCCATCTTCATCAGCAGCAACAGCATCCCCTCGTCCTTCTTCTGGAAGTCGTCCAGGTTCATAAACCCATCCACGACCGCAAACAGCCCCATCGTCGCGGCGAAAAACACCGCGAAGACGTAGGCGTAGCGCCAGAACAGGTAGCGGTCGAAGGTGGTCCACACGGACGGGGGGCTGCTCGGGGGAGGAGGAGAGGAGGGGAGCCATTGTGGTACGACGCTCCGCGTCGTGACACAGAGACTCCCGCCTCGCTGGCTTGACGATCTCTCCCTGCGGGAGATGATTCGCGGGGATTACACGGGGAGTGTGCCTTGTGGGTCAAGGTCAGTCGGCGGGAGTCGGGAGTCGGGAGTCAGCAGTGGAGCGGCTCCCCTCGGGCCATCCGCCATCATTCCCGCGAGAAATCGTGCATTGCGGCGGTATGAGCATGATCCGACTTGACATGAAACCCATATTCGCTGATGACATGGGGCCGGGGACGTTGATGATGGGGCGGGAAATGCTCCGCTGCGCAAAGCCTCCGCGCCACGGCTAAGGACATGGTCCAAAACAAGTTCCCGAAATTCACCGCAGAGGGCGCGAGGGTT
>JAYTFV010000141.1:0-2483 GCA_043734065.1 Planctomycetota bacterium | reverse complement strand
CACCCCGCCGCCTTCGGCCTTAGCGGTGATCAGAATGCGATAGGCCACGAGATTAGTCCGCCGTGGAGATGCCGTACTTCTTGGCCAGAGCGGTCAACGCCTTGCGAGCGGGTTTCACGCGACCAGCCTTCACATCGGCCAGCCCCTCACGGATCGCTGCCACCGTCTCATCGCGGTCTGCTTTCGCGGCCTGTTCGACGAGTCGCTGATAGGCTGCGGCATCTTGCACAACGACTTCCGCCTTGCCATTCACGGTCAACACAACTGGCGAACCAGAATCGTGCAGCCGCCGCAGATAGTCGGCGGTCTGCCGCTTGAAATTGGTCAGAGAGTCGATGCCGTGTTCCAGATCGAGCATGGGAGCCTCACGTGTCGTCGCACTGAATTCGATGCGATTCGGATGTTATCGCATCGCGCCACCCAGAGGAACACCGCTGATCACTCGATGCCTTTGACGGGGGCATTTGCCAATGAGCAAATGCCCCCCCTGTGGGTTGGGACTCGAAACGGGCTTGTCTGTTACGGAGCCGGTTTGAACACCCGCTGCAGTTCCTCCAGCGAGGTCTTCCCGGCGGCCACCAGACGCATGCCGTCGCTCTGACACGACTGCATCCGCTCTTTCTTCGCGACCTCGCGCAGCTTGGCGGGATCGGCTCCGGCTTCGATGACCTCTTTGATGGGGGCCGTGACTTCGATGAACTCGACCATGCCGGTCCGACCAAAATACCCGATGCCGCCGCACTTCTCGCAGACCTCGGGCTCTTCGCCCTTCTCCTCTTCTTCTTCGTCCGGCTTAGGGGCCCGGTAGAGGACCTTCGTCTCGGGGGGCAGGCCGACCTTCTGCAACAGCTTCGGATTCGGACGATACGCCTGGCGGCAAGCTGGACAGAGCAGTCGCACCAGCTTCTGGTTGATGACGCCGTGCAGCACCTCGGCGGACTTGATCGGATCGCCCGAGAGCTGGACAAACCGAGCGATCGCGTCGGCACAGTCCTTGGCCGTCATCTCGGTGATCAGGCAGGCATCTTCGGCCTCCTCCAGCATGATCTTGGCGAACTCGGAATCGCGCAGAGGCGGCACGAACAGCACGTCCCCTTCGGCGCGAATCGCACGGGCCATCGTCTTCTGGATACCGTCTCCCTCTTCCGGCTTGAACTCCGCCACGTGGGCGATGTCCTTGCCGGTCTTGGCCAGGGAGTAGATGTTGAACAGGTACGCATCGATCGACCGCAGCAGCCCGAACGCGGCACACGACACCCCGGACAACGGCAACCCAGCGGCGATGATGATCCCCTTTTTCTGCGAGGCCATCTCCTTGATCTTGGCCTTCAGCCCTTCGCTCCAGCCGAGTTCATCGGGCGTTTCGAAGTTCTGTTTGACGTTGCGAATCCGGACGATCAGCCGCTCGCCTTCGGGGACCGGAGTGGAGTCGACCCGGACTTCGTACTTGATATCGCCGTGCTGGGCCTTGATGGCTCCGGATTGGGTGATCTTCCGCTCCTTCACATCCAAACCGGCCAACAGCTTGAGCATCTGCGTGACCGCCAGAGCGGCGGGAGTCGGCATCTTCGAGCCGGGAAACGGCACGCCATCCACGAATAGCGTGGAGACTGAAAACGCCCCCTTCGGCTCCAGGCGGATCATCTCCGCCCGCCGATCGATGGCGCTCGTGACCAGTTCTTTCGCCCGCAGCAGTCCCGCCTGGACCAGTTTGGCGTTCCCCTTCATGTCGGGTTCTACGCCATTGTGCGCTCCCTGAAAGAGGACTAACTCGACTTCATCGTCGTCATCATCGTCGTCGCCACCATCGTCGTCTTTTTTTCGTCCGAAGCCAAAGATCACGGAAGTCCCCTCCTGCCAGTCGAATGGATGGCTGCTGGTTCCCGCGGGGCAGAAGAACGCTGCCGGAACGACCAGAATGCCGCAATGAAGTCCTCATTCTGGCAACCCGGACGACGGAAGGAAAGCCAGACATGCGGAGCGAGTAGGCGAGTGTGTGCGTCTCGTTTGTCGGTGAGAGGCTTGTGCGATCTGGCGGGCGGCACGGCGGGAGGGCGAGGCCAGTGCTGTGAACATGATCGCGATCATCGTGTTCACGTTTCCAAAGTGCCCGTCCCCAGCGTCGTGCCATGCGAAGGACAGCCAAGTGGGGATGTTGTTGATAGTTCTCGATGGCGAGGCCGAAGAGCGGTGGCCGCAAAAAACTCAAAAAGACGCAAAAAGGGAGGACTCTGTATTGCGTTTTTTGAGTTTATTGCGGCCATTCCTCCCGTCTGGATTCAAGCCTTGGTTGAGGAGTCTCGCCCCGCCCTTCACCGGACACCGGGCAACGAGCAACGGGCAGGTCGGAAACATGCCCCACGACGAACGGATCGACCTCAATCGTGTTCACAGCACTGGGACGAAGCTCTCGGGAGGGCGAGGCTCCTGCCGAGCCGTGAGCCAGGGTGGACGTGGTCTGGCCCCAGCGGCTCGGCAGGAGC
>JAYTFV010000140.1:0-6994 GCA_043734065.1 Planctomycetota bacterium | reverse complement strand
GGAGTGGGGGCCGGTCAGGCTCCCGACTCCCGACCCCAGACACCCGACTTATTTCAGCAGTTCCCCGACGGGCTTTCCGTTCGTGGTCAGAACTTGAATCTCATGCGCTCGGTGCGGGCCTTCGTAGGTCCAGACGATCTTCTTCTCGGGCGTCACTTCGAAGACCTTGATCTTCCCCTGCGAGGCGTAGCTGCAAATCACGGTGTTGCCGTTGGGGAGCCGCTGCCCGCCGCAGGGGTCGGCGAAGGGCTTCACGTCCGGGAAATCGGCGTTGCTGATCTGCCACACGACTTTGCCATCGGCGTCGAATTCGACGGTCTTGTTGCCGTGGGTGAGGTTCACGAGGACGCGCCCGTTCGCCAATTGAATCGCCGTGAACGGCCAGTTCTCCGCAGCTCGCCCGCCCAGTTCCGGCAAGTCGGTTTTGATTGAGCGAACCACCTCGCCGGAGGGCTTGTACTCCTTCACCTGGAACGCGAACAGATGCGGGACCAGGTAGTTCCCGTTGGCCAGCTTGCGGGCCATGCGGGTCTGCATGTGGGCGTTGTCAGTCTCCGGTTGCAGCGGGCACTCGACGGCGATCGTGCCATCCGCGTTGATCTCCATCAGCCGGGGCTTCTTCCCCAGTTCGGTGATCAGCGTGCGTCCGCTGTCGAGCCGCACCGCCGTGCCGATCTCCTGGTTCTCGGGGGAGATTTTGTAGGCAAAGATGACCTTCTTGTCGGGGGTGAATTCTTTGACCTCATCCGACCAAGCGATGAGGATATTGCCGCTGGGGAGGACATAGCCGTCGCGTGCTGCGGGCTTCCCGGAGTTCCATTGCTCGGTGTTGCCTTCGGCGATGATGCCGGTGAACGAGGGGCCCGCGATGAAGAAGGAGTGCTTGATCTCCTCGGCGGGGAGGGCCGAGCAGAGACACAGCAGGCACAGCAACGAGCAGAGTCGCGACATGGTGGAGGGTCCAGGGGGGGAATTCACATTGAGGGAACGAGGATGAGGTGAGTGTAGCTGGCCGGGGTCCGATGTTGGAGTTCAAGCGGTCAGCAATCAGCAGTCAGCGGTCAGCCAGCAGGCCCCTCTGGCTGATGGCTGATGGCTGACGGCTGATCGCTGACCGCTCTCCCCCGTCACGCGCCCTCGGCCTTGTCCAGACTCACTCCCAGCGAGGCCATGCGGACGCGGCGGAGCTCCAGAGGCAGAGTCGACGACTCCGACTCGATCGCATCGAGAGTCGAAGGCAACGCCAGCGGCACACGCACAGTAAATGTACTCCCCTTGCCGAACTCGCTCTCCAGGATCACCTCCCCGCCCAGCAGACTCGACAGCTCCTTGACGATCGACAGACCCAGGCCCGTGCCCTCGAACTCGCGGGTCATGGCCCCCTCTTCTTCGCCCGGCTGGGCACGCCCCTGACGGAACTTCTGGAAGATCACCGTCTGTTCCTCCAGAGGGATTCCGATCCCGGTATCGGCCACGACCAGATCCAGCTTGTCGAACCCGTGTTTGAGGGCCAGCACCTTCACCCGGCCCCCGTCCGGCGTGAACTTCACCGCATTGGACAACAAGTTGTACAGAATCTGCTGCAGCTTGCCGGAGTCCTGGTTCGCGATCGGCAACTCCGGATCGACATGCGTGGTCAACTCGATGTTCTTGCGTTCCGCCAGTGGGGCCATCGCACCGGACATCCGCTCGACGAGGTCGGCCACCACGAACTCCGACGGGTGCAGTTCCATCTTGCCCGCCTCGATCTTGGCGAGATCAAGAATGTCGTTGATGAGCGACAGCAGATGCCGCCCCGAGGTCTGGATGTTGCCGACATATTTCTTCTGCCGGTCGTTGAGCCCGTCAGCTCCGGACAATACGTCGCTGAACCCCAGGATGCTGTTCAGCGGGGTTCGCAACTCGTGGCTCATCGTGGCCAGGAAGTCATTCTTGAGCTTGTTCATCTCGTGCAGGCTGAGGTTCGCGCGGGCCAGTTCTTCGACCTTGTGATCGAGGCTGGAGTTCACCGTCCGCAGTTCGTCCTGCGTGGTGACGAGGTGCCGCAGCATGCGGTTGTAGGCATGGCTCAGCTCCTCGAATTCGTCCCCGGTGCGGATGTCGGCCCGCTGGTCGAGGTCGCCGTGCGCGACCGCGTCGGAGACATCTTTCAAGTGCAACACCGGCTTCACGATGATATACCGCACGATCAAGTACGACGCCGTCATCGCCAGGAACCCCGTCACCAGAGCCAGCGTAATCAGCAGAGCATTGTTGCGGGCGATCTCTTCCTGGGTATCGCTGAGCGGAAAGGTCAGCTTGGCCACCGCCATCAGTTCTCCCTGTTTGAAGTTCAGCAGCTTCCTTCCGGAGGCAGGCACCTCATCAGTTTTGACAGTCGCACTTGCCGTCCCATGACAGGTGAGGCACGATTGCCCGGCGCGGATCGGTTCAAAATACTGATACTTCTCGGAGACCGAGTCTTCATGCACGAAGTACGGATCCCCCTTCTCCAGCCGCCGCAGGGCTTCGTTCTCGGCCTCCTCGCTGGGACGGTCCTCGGCGGACGCCTGATCCGATCGGGCTGCGATAAATTTCCAGTTGTATTCCCGGAGATTCGAGGGCTTCAAATCGGTCGCCAGTGTCTTGATCAACGGCTCCATTTTCGGATCGTTGGCCGTACTCTCCAACCAGTGGGTCGTCTGCAGGTTCTGCGAGATGAGCAGCTGAGCCCGCTGGCGATACTGGGCCTCGATGACGGTCAGGTTCCGCTGGGAGTACCAGTAAAAGCTGCCCGAGATCAGGATGATGAGCGAGCTGCCGAGCAGGAAACGACACTTGCGTTCCAGGCTGGTTTCACCGAACAGTCGCTTTAAGGAACGGAAGGACATGACGCACACTCGCGGATCAACACCGCCCCGGAGGGGGACAGTCTCGACGCATCATGTCGGGTGAGTGTCCGTGACAACAGGGTCAGGGGAGAAGTCCGGCACAGCAGTGCCGTGTGCGGGAATCACACAGCAGCCTACCGAAAGTTCTCCACTGAAGCAGTTGGGCTACTCACCGATATTCAACTCTGGCTCCGTGTGGTAGCCTGCTGGGTATGGAGAGGCTGGGGCTGGACGAGTCGTGTGGCTCGGGCGGGTCCGTCTATGGATTGCTCAGGACGAACGATGGAAGCGACAGATCTGGATGACAAGGCCGTTCCCGGTCCGAAGCAACTCGCGCGGGGGCCGCGGCGGGTGCTGGGGGTGCTGCTGGAGAAGGCGTTCACGACGCCCGATGTCTACCCCCTCACGGTCAAGTCCTGTACCTCGGGGTGCAATCAGAAGAACAACCGCGACCCGGTCACCAACTACTCCGAGGAGCAGGTCCGCGACATCCTCGACGAACTCCGTGAGGCGGGCGTGGCCGCTGTCGTGCATACCGACGGGGCCCGGGCCGAGCGGTTCCGGCACTACATGCGGAAGCGGTATCCGTTCAGCGAGGTCCAACTCGCCATCCTCACCGAACTGCTGCTGCGCGGTCGGCAACAGCCCGGCGAACTGCGCACGCGAGCCAGCCGGATGGTGCCGATCGACAGCCAGGAGATTCTGAAGGCGGCCCTGATGGAGCTGCAGGCTCTGGGGTATGTGCAGGCGAACGGCCCGCTGGATCGGCGCGGGGTCGAGGTGGACCACACGTTCTACCTGGATGGGGAAAACCAGAAGCTCGCCCCCGGAAACCTCAGCGCTGCGGAGATGACAGACGTACCCAGAGAGGCGGCCTCTCGCTCCATGGAACGAGACGGGCCACTGACCGCGATGGCCGAGGAGGTCGCCGCACTCCGAGACAAGGTGGCTCGGCTGGAAGAACACATGGAAGAGTTTCGCCGAGCAGTCGGTCTGTGAGGGCGAGAACGAACGCAACAACAGGGTGATCCCGTGGGGACAGCGAACAGCATCGAGAGACGTGACGTTCCTTTTGATTCCGAAGGGAGGTTAGCTCACCTCCAATGGTTGAACCCGGTGAAAACTCTGCCGCAAAACCTGCTGCTCCCCACCCCCCCCGAGAGAGGGGCCAGTGCTGGCCGGATGAAACGGTATTTTCAGGGCTGTCGAGGTTGTGAACGCGACGCATCAGGCGGGTCTGGTCAATCGGCTCCCAATGTCATCTCAGGCGAGCCGGGCGGCGTCAGCCCCCGGACTCCGTCTTTCGGCGGAAAGGTCCGGAGGCTGACGCCATCCGGCTCGCCTGATCGGCGAGCGGCAAGCGCTCGTTCGGTGACGGGCGGCGGTTGGCAGTTGCGGCTCAGCAGGAGCCTCGCCCTCCCGATCGTGGTCCTCGGATTCGTCCTACTCGCGCTCGTCTCACCCGCTTACACCCAAGCCCCGGCTCCGTCGAAGAAACCGATCGAAGACCACGACCTCCAGAGGAGCCTCTCCCAGTCGCTCTCCTTCGCGCGGGACCGCGAGATGGAGATTCGGCTGCGCGGAGCGCATACGGCGTTTGCGAGCGGGCACAGCGTCGATGCGGTTCGCCTGCTGGGGGAATTCTTGTCGCTCGACAAGCCGCACAACATCCAGGTCGGGACGACGTTTCGGGACATCCGGGACGAGGCCACCCGCCTGCTGCGATCCGGCCCCGAAGAGGTTCGTGAACTGTTCCGCCGCGAGACCGAAGTCCGCGCGGCGGGGGAACTGCGCGAGGCCCTGGCCTCCGGAGATGTAGCTGTTCTGGCAGCCATCGCGGGCCGCTATCCGTTCACGCCGACCGCACGCGAATGCGCGGAGACACTGGCCTCGCAGTTCTACGATCACGGACAGTTCGACGCGGTGATTCAAGCGGCCCAGCGCTGGATCGAACACAGTCCCGACCCGTTGAAAGCAGCCCAGGAGAGCCCCCAACTGATCGAGCTGTGGGCCGCGGCGCTCGAGGAGTTGGGGGCCTCCGACCTCGCTCAACAACTGACGACCAAGTACCCGATCCCCCGGGGGTCGAACCCGTTTCGCAGCGTGGCAACTCGACCCGCGACGCCTGCGGAAGAGATCGTCTCGCCGGAGACGCCAGTCGCGTGGGATGTCACATCGGAAGTCCCGCCCTCGGCCTTCTTGCTCCTGCGTCGAGTTCTCAATGACCTGTCCCGCCAGGGGGTCCAACCTTCGCTCGCGATCCGTCCTCTCGTGCTGGACGACCGCATCGTGTGGCGTTCGCTCACCGAGATCGTCTGCGCCGATCGGCAGTCGGGCGCGGTCCTGTGGCGGAAGCCGATCGCCGATCCCAGCCTCGATCTCCCGGCGAAGCTCGACGCGAAAACGGACCTCAATCTGGAACGTCGACTGCGGATGCAGCTCGGACATCGCGTGCTGCGGAACTCCATCCTGGGACAACTGAGCAGTGATGGCGAGCGGGTCTACAGCATCGAACAGGTCGCCTACGACAAACCTGCCGCCTTGCCCGCACCGGTTCCGAACGGAACTCCTCCCGAAGCATCTACCGCAGTGCCCGAGCTGACCGTCGTGGCCTATTCACTGGCCGATGGGTCAGTGCAATGGAAGTCGCACGAAGTCTGGGGCGTCGGGTATCGGGGCACGTATCTCTTCGGGCCCCCGCTGCTGCATGGAGCGAGCCTGTACTCGGTCGTCCAGCAACAGGACCGCCTGTTGATCTTGCGGATGGACGCCAGGACGGGGGAACTCGATGAAGCCCGGGTGCTCGGCGATGCTCCGCTCTTGTCTCTGGACCCCCGCCGCATGACCCAGGCGTGCCCCATCGTGTGGCACAATGGGCTGGCGATCTGCGCGACAGGAGCCGGTGCGGTCGCGGCATTTGATGTCGACAGTGGCCAACTGAGTTGGGGGTTCCGGCACTCGCGCGATGATATTGATCTCTCCACGAGCATGCTTGTGCCCTCCGTCGATCGCTATGGCTGGTTGTGGATGGCGGGTTGGCAAGCGCCCCAGCTCGCGATATTCGGGACGAATCTCGTCTATGCCTCCCCGGAGACAAATCGGATTCGTTGTCTGGATGCTCGGTCTGGGGAGCTGCGCTGGGAGGTGCCGATTGCGGGAGCGCGCACTCTAGTCGGCGGAGATGGGGAACGGATCGTGATCGCGGGCAGCGGCTTTGCCCGTTCGCTGCGATTGACCGATGGCCGTGTCGAGCGCGAGTACATGTCTCCCGTGCGGATTGTCGCCTCGACTGCGGTCGGTGCGGTGTGCCAGTTCATTCTGCGCGATGGTCGCAGCGTCGATTGGAATCCCGCCACGGGTGCCGCGTTATCGTCGGTGTCAGGAGAAGATGTGACCGGGGAGCCAGCGCTGGCCTGGGCCGGGTCTCACCTGCGGATCACGGGTGCCGCCGAGAAGTCTCTGTTCCGGAACGACGCTGTCGGCGTGAATCGGCTGACCACCCGCGTGGACAAGCTCTCGATGAGGCCCCTGAACCCGGCTCCCGCCGTCGGGCCAGAGGCGCAGCCGCTTCCCATCGAGATCGACGGGGAGTCACGGGCCACGCCCACTGGACCGCGTCTGCTGGCTGACTGGATCGCCTCCGAGAAAACGTATCGCGAATTGCGCCGCGCCTTGGTCGCTGGAGAGCGGCCAGCAGCGCTCCGACACCTGTTTCGGTTACTGGAACTGAAGCCGGAGTCGTGGGAGGTGGAGCTGCTCGCCTCAAGGCAGACGGGCCCCGCCGGGGACCGCGGTCTCGACTCCGCTCGCACGGTTCGACTCGATGCGGTGCTATGCGGTGTGATGCAAGATCTCTGGGACTCCGGCTCGCCCGATCAACGCCGTGACCTGCTCCAGGAGTTTCAAGCGTGGGCCGCACTCCCGGCGACTCAACTCGACGACCTCGCCCGCCCGCTCGAGCCACTGAGCTGCCTGCCGCAGCACTCACTGCAACGCCCCTTCGCCGGGAAGACACTCAGCGAACTCGCCATCCAACAGCTCGACCTGCGCCGACAATCGGCACACGAGGCCGGGCCGACGGCGGCGGCGGCACTCTGGAGGCTGGCCGAACTGTCCATGGCCCG
>JAYTFV010000139.1:0-1893 GCA_043734065.1 Planctomycetota bacterium | reverse complement strand
GTGAAGACCAGCGCCGGGGCGACGCCGACCACTCGCATGCGACGGGGGGCGAGTTCCATCGCCAGCGATTGGGTGAGGCCGATCAGTCCCGCCTTAGTCGCGGAATAGGCTCCGAACCCCGAGCAACCCGCCAGACCCAGCACCGAGGAGATGTTGACGATCACCCCTTCCGGTTCTGTGAGAAACGGCAGCACCCCACGAATCATCCGCATCGTGCCCAGCAGATTCACATTCAGCAGGCGTTCCCAGACCTCATCCTTGCCGTTTTCAAATTCATGGACATCCTCGATCCCGGCGTTGTTGACCAGGATGTCCACCTGCCCATATTCCGACATGCAGGCATCGACGGCTGCCTTGATCGATTCCGAATCGGTGACATCGCAGCGGGTCTCGACATACGGACGCCCCCGCCGCTCCAGCCGATTGATGAGCCGGTCGGGGCGCTCCATCCATAACACGACGACAGCCGCCCCGTCTTCGGCCAGCCGTTCCGCGATCGCGCCGCCAATCCCTCGGTCACTGACCCCGGTGATGACAGCCACTTTTCCAGCCAAGCGTTTCGACACGTCGCATCCGCAAAGAAGGAGGAGCTCGCCAGAACACTCCCGTCCGGGGAGTCGCTGGCCGAGAAACACCAAAACGGGCCAGTCCTCGGGCCGTTGCGTGACGACGGAGAGCGAACTCTCCGAGTGCGATGATACGGGGAAAACCCCGCTCGAAGTCGCACATTCTGCCGATTTCGGAATTGTCACCGGGGAAATGGAGAAGATCAAGCGGCAGTTTGCCCGGATTCCCGGAAGCTGTCTTGAGCCCTGCGTTCGCACGGGGCTACCCTCAGTATCCCACCTCGGGCTTCCGCCCCTCTTCTCCGCAGAGTCGTCATGTCACGCGGAATCGGAAGACTCGATCGATTCGGGAGGACAGCCCTGTCTCTCCACCCCGCGACACGGAGGTCGCTCCCTATGACTCACTCTTTGAAGCTGCTCGTTCTCGTGGCGGGCGTCGCCTGCTGCGGACTGCTCCCGGCCCAGGAAATGCGGGTCTACACCACCGTCTCCAGTATGGTCAAAGCGGGCGAGTGGAAGCCGATCGGCCACAGCTTGACTCTGTTCCACGCGGGCAAGGTCTACGACTACATGGAGGATGTCGGCGAGGTCGTCGTGTACGAGCCGATGAACGACCGGTTCATCTTCCTGGATGGGAATTATCGCGTGGCGGAGTTGACCATCACCGAGCTGAATCAGTTTATGAAGTCCTCTGAGGCGAAGTCTCAGGAATACCTGGCGAACCTCCAGCAGGATGGTTCCGACCAGGCGAAGAAGCAGATGGCCACCCTTGAGTTCCAGTTGCACCCGCACTTCGACGAGCGGTTCAACGCCCAGGACCAGCGGATGCGGATGCTCAGCGAACAGATGATCTATGAGGTCAAAACCGCCTCCAGTCCCGACCCAGAGGCGGCCCGCAAATATCTGGCTTATGCCGACTGGGCCGCGCGGCTGAACCACATTTTGCATCCCGACGCGATGCTGCCGGAACCCCGTTTGGCGGTGAACGCGGCCCTGCGAAATCGCCAGCGGATTCCGCTGACCGTGGACTTCCGCATGCGGGCCGAGGGCGATGTCCATCTCCAGGCCGAGCACCAGTTCAGTTGGGAGTTGCAGGCCATGGACAAACGGCATATCACGAAATGGGAGAGCCTGATCGGGGCCAAGGAAGCGGTGAAGGTGTCGTTCCGGGATTATCAGCGGAAGCTCGTCACGGCGAATTGAAGCCGTGCATAGGACGGCTTTTCCAGGCCGTCCTGCTCCTGTCGGAACGATCCAGAAAAATGCGATCAGTCTCTCCACGGGGCTGTCTTGGAAGGGCGTGTGTCGCGCGGGAACGGGCTGGAAA
>JAYTFV010000138.1:0-2853 GCA_043734065.1 Planctomycetota bacterium | reverse complement strand
GCCTGCTCGGAACCACGGTTTGGGATGTCTCGGCATGATTGAACTCCTGGGGTGACCTGTGAAGGACGGACCTTGAGTTCGTTCTTGACCCCCGCTCAGCGTCAACTGAGCGGGGGTTTTACCGTGCCATCGAAGCGTGCCAAACTTCTCCCTGTCGACGTAAGTCATTGTTCCCGGGAGGGCTCGAACCTCCAACCTTCGGCTTCGGAGGCCGACGCTCTATCCAATTGAGCTACGAGAACGGGTGGGAAACCA
The DNA here is from genome assembly GCA_043734065.1 of Planctomycetota bacterium. Taxonomy (GTDB): domain Bacteria; phylum Planctomycetota; class Planctomycetia; order Planctomycetales; family Planctomycetaceae; genus TH-plancto1. The sequence goes on along the minus strand of JAYTFV010000138.1, from coordinate 2,598 downwards.
GCGGGAGACTCTACGGGCCGTCCGATTCTAAGTCAAATGCACGGTGCCTCAAACGGGTGAGCAATCTTGCCGTGAAAGGGAGAATGTCTGACCGTCCACACGGGAGGATGTGATTCGTCGGGTGAGGTGCCTACACACCGTGCTCATCCCCGAGAGTTGATTCACGAACCGGAGGTTGCTGGGCCAGATGGAACGTGCGCACGAACCATCGCGACAACCACGTTCTCGCTGCTTGAAGAGCCACAGCACAAGCACTCAGCAAATATCCGACGCCTGCCAAGGTCGCGACGAGCGCCGCCAGCAACAGCGGAAGGTACAGCCCATGAAAACTGTGAGCGCTGGTGAAGACGCAGAAGACTGCCAGGAAGAAGTACCCCAAGGCCATCGCATGTTTTTGCACGGCAAACCCCTCCACCGCATGAGACAGGACAGACAGAATCCACTCTGTCTGTCCCAGGAAAACTTTGCTGACGACCGGGGATTGTGTTGCGGAACCGTCGCCCGATGGCACCCGATGGCACCCGATGGCACCCGATGGTCTCGGGCCATCGATTCTCTATCTGTAGGAGCCAGCTGTCAACAGGGGGTACGTCCTCAAACGAGGCGGGCGATGAAATGCCTGCGTTGGGGGAGCGCCATTACCACGGGGCTCGAATCAGCAAGCTCCCCGGCAGTCGGCGGACGAGGCGTTTCATTTCCAAAACGGTCAGCGTGGCGATCACTCGCGACGGTTCGAGCGAGCAGTTGCGGACGATTTCGTCGAGGTGCTGGGGGTCGTCGCGGACGAGGTTCAGGACTTCCTTTTCGATCTCGTTGAGGGTGAGTTCGCGCGGGGCGTGGACGATCTCGCCGGGCTGGGACTGGACCGGTTTGATGAGCGGGCCGAGCGACTCTAGGATGTCCTCGACGCCCCGGACCAGTGTCGCTCCGTCGCGCAGCAAGTTGTGGCAGCCTTGGCTGGCGAGGCTGTCGATGCGGCCGGGAACGGCGAACACCTCGCGGCCTTGTTCGATCGCGGCCCGGGCCGTGTGGTGACAACCGCTGGTCTTCGTGGCCTCGACGATGATGACACCCAGGCTGAGGCCGGAGATCAATCGATTGCGTTGCGGGAAGATGCCCTTCATCGTGCCTCGCCGCAGCGGGGATTCGGAGACGAGGCACCCCGCGCGGGTGATCTCCTCAGCGAGGTCCGCGTGCTCTGGCGGATAGACCTCGGCCAGCCCGGTGGCACAGACGGCGATAGTCCGCCCGCCCGCTTGCAAGGCTCCCCGATGGGCACAGGCATCGATCCCCCGCGCCAGCCCGCTCACGATGGTGATCCCGGCGCGAGCCAGCGCCCCGGCCAACTTCTCGGCCTGCTGCCTTCCGTAGATCGTGCATTGCCGCGACCCGATGATGGCAATGGCCAGATGGTCGCGCAGCTCGTACGTGCCCCGAATCGAGAGGACCGGCGGTGCGTCGCAGATTTCTCGCAGTGAAGTCGGATACCCCTCCGAACCCCGCATGTGGAGGGCGACTCCCATTCGCTCGGCGAGGGCAATCTCCTCTTCGGCTGCGGGGCTGGTCCGCGACTTGGTGATCTCGGCGGAGAGTTTCGGCCCGACACCATCGACATCCATCAGCGCCGCTCCGCTGGCGTTGAGGACCTCGCGCGGGGTGCCAAATCGCTCCAGCAGTAGCTCCATAATCCGCGGACCGATCCCCGGTGTCAGGTGCAGCCGCAGCCAGTCCTGGAGGTCGTTCGGCATGCTCATTTGATTTCGTGAACTGCACAGGACAAGGAACCGCTTCGCTTAGCAGGATCTGGCGTCTGAAAACACCTCCACAACCTGCTTCACGTTGACAGAGGATACTGTGACTCAGAGAATCCTGCGAGCAGACCGGAATTGGTGCGTGCCGTTTTTATTCGCTAAACTCGACTGTGTTCTGTTGTGGAGCAACACTGATTGGGGAGGACGGCCATCCTGGCAATCGATCGTGTGCCTTTGTCTTCCAAACGCTCAATGCCATTTCCGAGGCACCCTGCCACTGAAGGTCATCCGATGAGTCAAAATGACCAAGTGCCAATGCCAGCACCCATACGGGAGGTTGTCACTCCTGAAGTGAGTCGGCGGGAATTCATGCGGACTATCGCTCTCGGTACGGCGGCAACTGTGTTGGGGACGGCTGCGATGGGGCTACTGACTCCAGAGCAGGCAGGGCCGAGGGGCGAGGTCGAGAATGGGGGGCGGCATCCTCGGTTTGACTTGCCGGGCTTTGCCTCTCGACTGCTGGGGTTGCCGGTCGAGAAGGTTGTGGAGCTGTCGCGGAGCGAAGCCGGATTGGTTGAACTGGTCCTGGCGCTGAAACTTGATTACTTCCTCACTTCGACTCCGCGTGAGATTGCGCAAAGGGTCTGGATGGAGCAGATTCTGAAACAGCGGATCGATCTGGGGGAGGCAGTGCCGGTGGATCGTGTGATCTGGCGGCGGCAGCCTCACGAGGTGCCTTGGCTGACCCGCATGGGCGGGATCCCCTGGCGCGAGCGGAGTCGCCCCTGGCCCCGTTTAAGAGGGAACGGAAAGCCGCTCTATTTCGTGGGTCAGTTCAGTCTGATCG
>JAYTFV010000137.1:0-5459 GCA_043734065.1 Planctomycetota bacterium | reverse complement strand
CCCCTCGCTCACCGGCCCGTTGTTTTTCTTGTCCGTTTTGTGCGGGGCTTGGGGTTCCCCCTGCCCCCGGTGCGTGACGGGGCTTTGAGGGGGGAGGCGGGTCGATTTTTTTGGGGGGTCAGGGGGCAGCGGGGACGGGTGGGGGGGCGGGGCCGGGGCGGGCTTGGATCAGGGTCATGAGGGTGCGGAGGTTGAAGGCGTTCACGAGCCAGGTCCATTCGATGCGGACCTTCTTCAGGCCGCGCAGCAGGAACTGTCTCGCTCCGAAGTGCTGCTTCACGTGCGCGAAGGGGCGTTCGCCGCGAGAGCCTCGGCGGGCGTACTTTTTCTTCGCCTCGGGAGTCGCCATGTGCTGGGCATGCGCCTCGATCAGGTCGTCATGCTCATAGCGGTTGATCTCGCGGTGATCGGCCTTCGCGCTCAGGCACTTCGCGCGGAGCGGGCAGTCGGCACAGGCTGTGGCCTCGGCGGTATAGTGAGTGCGGATTTGCGGGCCAGTCGCCAGTGTGTCGGTCGACTGGGTGCGGTACTTCAGGGGCTGGCCGTTGGGGCACCAGTAGCAGTTGTTGGCCTTGTCATAGACGAAGGCGTCCTTCGTCAGGCGCGTGGTCTTCGAGCCATCCTTGTGCTTGGTCGTCTGGGTCGGGAGCTGGTCGCGCTGGTCCTCGGGGACCGGTTGCGAGAGGTCCGCGCGACGCGCCGGATTGGTCGCGGGATCGGGTTGCTTGCTCGGCGAGAACAGCGTCACGCCTCGCTCTTTGAGGGCGTGCAGATTGGCTCCCGTGAGCATCATCGAGTCCGCCAGCATCTCACTGGGCGGCTGCTCCAGACCGAAGTCGCGCTGCACCGCCTCGACCTGCGAGACCAGGTGATGCTCCTCGTTGGTCATCGCGATCACATCGCAGGCCACGATCATTCCACTGTCGACATCAACCGTGGCCAGCGGCGTATAGTTCGGCGCGAAACCGCCGTCCTTGTTGGGCGTGACGCGGGCCTGGGGATCGGTCAGCGGGATGTGCGTCGGGACCGTTTCACCCGCCGCCTTCACACGTTCGACCTCAGCCATCGCGGCGTCGAGGGCCGCCATCTGCCGCTGAATCTTCGCGAGTTGTTTCGCGATCGTGGCCGGGTCGAACTGGTCCCCGTTCGCCTGGCCCACGAGCCGCTCCTCGCCCTCATCGGCTGAGTCCTGGGCCTCGGCTTTCGCCTGCAACTCGGCGAACTTCGCGGCCAAAGCGGCCCGCGCTTCGACCAGGTCCGCCACCTTCCGCGTCCCGCTCCGACGACTGTTGGCCCGCATCCGCGTCCCATCAAACGCCAACTGCGAGAGCGTCACATGCCCCAGTTCGCGAGCCACCAAACCGATCTGCACAAACAGGTTCTTCAGCTCCTCGGGATGCGCCTTCCGAAACGTACTCAGCGTCGTGTGGTCGATCGTCCGCCCCTCGGCCAACCACCGAAAATCGAGCCGCACCGAAAGCGCCTCTTCCAGCGCCCGACTCGACCGTATCCGCGTCAAGAGCCCATACAACAAGACCCCCGCCAACACCCGCGGATGAATCGGCGGCTGCCCCCGCGTCAAGTCATACCCCGCTTCCCAAGGCGTCCAATCGATCCGCGACAGGATCTCCTCCAACATCCGCACCGGATGCTCCGCCGCCAGAACTTCATCCAGCCGCGTCGCAAACAACACCATCTGCCCCCGCACCAACGGCGGCTTCGCCCAATACTCCATCCTCCCCGCCTCCCCCGCCGGTGCCGCCAATCCAGGCCGGGCGGAATGGTAAGAAGTGGACGATTAAAACAACAGGCCGTGACGCCGAGAGTTGGACGCCAGAGCGGCTTGTGGGGTGGCTGTTCCGCAATGATGTAACGCATCCCGACTTCGATGTTGTGACGCCTGCGGAGCGAATTCAGGAGACCGTTGATGGTATCGCATCAATGTCGAGCGAGATACAGATTGACGTGACCTCCTGTCTGGCTGTCGCCCGCTTCGTGCGTATGAAATTGCGGCGGACGAGTCAGGTTGAGACGCAACTTCCACTGGGGCCGCGAATCCATCGAAGTGGTTCACCAGACCACACGCGATTCATGGTTGAAGACATCCGCTTTGATGGGGATTGCCTCAACGACGCACTGAACACCGCCGGGATTCAGCTCGGCTTGCCGCAAAGACAATTGACGTGGGACGCTGAATTTCCCACTGATGAATATCCCGCAGACAGAATAGCACTGGGTGATGTGCAGCGAATGTTGATAGGCTGGCTGAATGTTTTGGAGACAGCGATTCGAGAGCGGAGAGAACTGCCGTCCGGCTGGGAACCGGATGGCAATTTATTGTGGCCCAAGAGTCCGATTCTGAACATCGAGCATCTGCGGGCGTGGTTAGAGAAGTGGCTGGAAAGTTTTGAAATCACACGCTCGAAAACCAGCGGACTGTTGTTGCGTCCTGTGAGTAAACTGACGTTACGTCCCGAGAATTACCTGGAGGAAATCCGCCGTGAACTGCGGAACTCCCGCCGGGCGATGGAGGAGTGGGGCGTCCCCCTTCCGGCGGGGTTCGATGAAGATCCCGCAGACATCCACAAAGCGGAGCGGCAACTGAAACTGCTGATTGACGAACTGTCGAAGCCCGCTGGTGAGATGCCCCCCGAAGTGACCGGCGAGCCGCCGAAGCCGGTCGAGCCGCTGGCGGAGACATTGGGAAAGGACAAGCCTGCGGTTGAAGCCGAATTCATATTCCGGCCAGATGGCGACGGCTACTTCATCAAGGGCTTCGGGGAGTCGGGGAACTTCATCACAAGAGGTGCGAAGGGCTGGCGTGACCTCTATCGGCTTGTTCAGACGCCTGGAGTAAAAGTGCGGATGACGGAACTCGAAGCCGGGGAGAGCGTGAACCGTGCCGCTGGGGATCAGAGAAGCATTCAACCGGTACTCGATGGGCTGGGTTTCCAGAATGTCACCCAGGAATTGAGACGGCTGCAAGCTGATATCGAAAGCATCGATCCGACCTCACCCGCCAGTGGCATGGAGCGGGAGGAACTCGAACGGGATCGCGACGGTCTGACATCTGAACTTAACAAGGTCAGGGGTATGGGGGGCAAAGTTCGTGACCTGAATGCCAGCGACTTGAACCGTATGAAGTCCAATATCTCAGGCCGAATCAAGACAGTCTGCAAACAGATTGAGAAGCGGTATCCGCTGTTGTCACAATACTTTCGCGACACGACGGGAGCGGTTGACGCAGCGTTCTACTCATACACTCCGGGCGTCCCCAACATGGGGTGGGACACCGAATCGAAAACGGTAGGACACGATCCTACAAAGTAGGACGCAATCCTACGCCTTATCCAGTGAAGGGCGAGCGACGCCTGTAGTCGCCGCCGAACGACTCTCGTTCCACTGGAAAATGTGCCATGAAAGAAACTGCCGTGAGTCCTTCGCTGGAATCCCCCGCGACGCTGATCGATGTCGAGCAAGTCGCGTCCCAATTGCGATGCTCTCCGCGTACCGTTTACCGGCTGTCCGATGCGGGCCGGATGCCTGCCCCCGTGCGTCTCGGTTCGCTGGTGCGCTGGCGACGGGTGGATGTGGAAGCCTGGATCGCTGGGGGCTGCAAGACGGTCCGCAGCGTCACGGGCAAGCGGGACGGGTGATGGTTGCCCCCGTGTCCAATGCTGCCCCCTGACCCCCTTGGGACGGGTGCGTGTGTTGATGTTGTTGACCTCAGTTTCGCCGCCTTGGTGACAAAAAGTTCGCGATGCGAAACACCGATCGGGGGGCCGGGGGCGTCGGAAGTACCTTCGACTGGGCGGGCTGGTCGCTCCCCAGTGGGTTCGGGTCACTTCCACGGCATCGGTCCGTGATGACCCCAGCGAGGCGCTTGACGCCCCGCGAATGCCACTTTGTGAACGGCAAGAGGCGGACCGGCTGACACCGATACGCCTCTCCCGTTCGTTCCACGTCTCGGGTTGCAGCTGATGGCTTTGACGGGCGCAGCTGCCTCCCACTTCTGAGGACGAAGAGATGATACCAAATCGCACCAAGAAGGACCATTTCCGTTCACGCCTCACGGGGAAACCCAAGGATCAAGTAGGCCGGAGAATTGCCGTCCCCCGAGGGACAAAACCGGGGAATGACAAAGAGGCCATTGCCCTTGCCTTCCTGCTGGAACGCACGTCATATGATGAGGGGTATCGACGCGGATTGTGGATCGCGATTTCTGCCGAGACGTGGGAGGTACTGCTCCGGTCGAAGTATCGGCAGATAGTCGACGCTCTGAAGGCTGCGGGATACATCGAGATCAATGAGAAGTATCGAGCGGGTCACTTCTGCAAGAGCTACCGACTGGCGAAAGCCTATCGGCGGTCGCAAGTGGACTGGTTCGAACTGAAACGCAAACGACAGAACCACTGGCTGAAGCGATTGGAGCCAACGGATCGTGTCGGCCTGGCTCTGGCAAGAATGTTCTCGCTGGTGCAACTTCCCAAATCGAGTCTTGGTTCGGGCTGGAACCGGCTGACTTTTCAGAGAATCCACAGCGGTCAGTTCTTCGTGACTCGATGTCCGTATGGCCGACTTCATTCCACATTCACCGGGCTGAACCGGGAGGCACGCGGGCAACTGACGACCATCAACGGCGAACCGCTGGTCGAGATCGACGTGAGTTGTTGCCATCCGCTCTTGATCGCAGTGATGGCGAGCGGTCGTCTTTCAGCGAATCAAACTTTCGCGCGCGAGTTTGGACGGACGGGCGGGGGGGATTCTTCGAAGAAGAACCCTCAAACAACCCAACACCCCCCCACCCCATCCATTCCATATGTCCCGCACTTTCTGATTCGGCGGATGTACAAAAGTTCGTGGAGTTGTGTCAGTCCGGAACCCTGTACGATCAACTGCTCGAACTCTGTGTTCCGATGACGTTGCGAGATTTCATTCCCCCGGAGCGTTGGAGGCCGGGAGGGAAGGACAGTCCGTTGGAGAGATCGCACATCAAGCGGGCGTTTCTCGTGATGATGTTTGCCGATACAAAAACGATGTGTCAGCTGCCGATCTACACCGTGATGAAGCGATGGTTTCCCACGGTCGCGGAGTTCCTGATTGAGTCGAAGCGGGAGGCGTATCAGGAACTGGCGAGAAGCTGCCAGCGTTGGGAATCTCGGTTGATGATCGACGGCGCATGTGCGGAGATCATCGACAACTATCCCGACGCCATTCTCGTGACCGTCCACGATGCCATTCTCACACAACCCCGGTTCGTCGAGACCGTCGAGAACGCGATTCGGCGACAGTTCTGGCAACTTGGTATTGTTCCGCTGCTGAAGCGAAGCCATGTTGTCATTCCGACCAACATCCTGTAACTTAACCTGGGCTTCGCCCACACCCCAGAGGTTTTGGTGTGCGTCGGTGGGAGTGCTTGAAAAACACGGCGTGTCTCGGGACGATGGAGTTGTTCACGA
>JAYTFV010000136.1:0-11834 GCA_043734065.1 Planctomycetota bacterium | reverse complement strand
TGGGTCAGACCGCTCTCACAGAACGTACCCCTTCAGGGCAGGGCACCCAAGGTGGCGGTTCTCCCAGAGATCACCCGTCTTTTGTCCCGTCAGGGACACTCGAAAATAGCCCACTGTTTCCACAGTGGGCCTGAGCTGCAACCTCACCAATCCAGTCCCGTCCGGGACGACAGAAGCCAGCCCCCACCCCACCATAAGGACATGGTCCAAAACAAGTTCTCGCAATTCACCGCAGAGGGCGCGAGGGTTCGCAGAGGGGAATTCCCGGAGATCTCTCGGACCTCTGCGATCCTCCGCGCCCTCTGCGGTGAATCCTCTTCATGACTTTCGGGATGGTGTTTCGGGCCAGTTCCTAAGGGCCCACGAGCCAGCCCTCCGCATGATCTTGTACGCATGATCTTGTAATTCCGCTTCTGGCCACCACTGGAATTTCAGGACTGAGGAGCAGAGATTCACCAGATCATGAAATACAAGATCATGCAGTGGCTGGCTCCATCGCCTCGCGGTTTGGGAAGAGGGGGAGCGTCTGTCGTCTCTGACGGGGCTGGGGCGATTCGTGGGTCGGCGTGCTCCCACCGTTGAAACGGTGGGCGATTTTCGAGTGTCCCTGGCGGGACAACAACCACGATTTCCCTTCGGGAATGACCACCTTGGAAGCCCTTCCCTGAGGGGTCCAGAGGGTTTCCAGGCAGTTCGAAAAAGTCTCTCTTCGCTCGCAGACCATCCGCGTTCGCAGTACGCAGGGGGAAAGCTGGCATCTCGGACCGATCTGAAACTTCAATCTGTGCAGCGCGCAAACATTCTGAGGGTCAGTCGTACGAATCGCCTGGAGACCGCGATTTCGGAGAAATCGCCGACAATCCAGACGCACACGCGCTTGCTGCTCCTTGCGGCTTCCCTTTTGCCTTTCCGCACGGGCTTCTGGTATCCTGGAGTTCTTCGGGGGGGCGTTTGATGAAACGGCCCTGACGGAATGTGAACTATTGCTTCGACAGCCTCTTCCGGTGATAGAATTCGGAAGGGAGACTCGAAGCACATCGCCCCCTTCGGGACCAGACTTTCGCAGGACCAACAAGATGGCAGCAGTCGCAACAGGTGCGGGAGACGGTGCCCACGACAAGCGCGTGGCCGAGAACTATCGTCGCGGTGTCGAGGCGCTCGAGAAGAAGAACTGGGATCTCGCCATCGAGAACTTCCGGATTGCGTCTCTCATTAAGAACGACAATCTCGTCTATCGCCAATTGCTCCGCACGGCCACCCGCAAAAAGTTCAACGACAACGGCACCGGCGCGGGCATGATGGCCAAGACCAAGCTGATGGGCATTCGCAGCCGCATCACCTCCTCGAAGAAGAAGAGCGATTGGGCCGATGTCGACAAGGCGGCGGAAGAGGGGCTGCTGATTAACCCGTGGGATGTGCAATTGCTGTCGGAGTTAGGCGAGGCTCACAAGAACCTGAACAATCTCGATATTGCCAAGGAGTCGTACAAGCTGGCCTGCATGGGGGACAAGACGAACAAGGATCTGTGGCGGAAGCTGGCGGCGATCCTGCTGGAAAAGAAGGAGTTTGATGAGGCGGCCAGCGCGTGGGAGCAAGTGTACAAGCTCGACCCGCTCGACGGCGAGGCCCGCAACATGATCACGGGGATGCACACTCTGAAGACGACTCATCGCGGGGGGTATGAAGACGCGACATCGACCCTGGATGTGTCGGTCAACAAAGACGAGAAGAAGACCAAGACCGCCTACGACGACTACGCCACCGGCGGCATGTCCCAGTCGAAGGGACTGGCACCCGGCGAATCGCTCGAAAATGACATCAAGCAGGCGATCCGCAAAGACCCCAACAGCGTCGCCAATTACGTCAAGCTGGCCACCTTCTACAGCAAGAACAAGCAGCTCGATGAGGCGCTGGAGACTCTGACCACCGCGATGCAGATCTCCGGCAATTCGCCCGATGTGCGAGAGTTGTTGGAGGATGTCGAGCTGGAAAAGATGAAGATCAACATCGAGGTCGGCAAGGCGAAAGCGGCCAAGTCGAACGACCAGACCATGCGCGAGAACATGACCGCCCTCGCGCAAGACATGCTGAAACGCGAGATCGACATCTTCCGAGCCCGTGTCGAGCGCTATCCGAAGGATATGAGCCGCAAGTACGAACTCGCGACGCGTTACATGTCGGCACAGAAGTGGTCCCTGGCCATCCCACTCCTGCAGCAAGCCAGCCAGGATCCCCGCCTGAAGGGCAAGGCCCTCCTCAAGCTGGGCCTGTGTTTCATTAAAGACAAGAAGCTGACGATGGCCCGCGGGCAACTGGAGCGTGCGGTCCCCGACATGAACCACAACGCCGATCCCGATTCCTTTAAGGAATGCCATTACTGGCTGGGACGGGTGCTGGAGCAATTGGGCGATAAGGCCGGGGCCGAGAAGCACTACGGGGAAGTGCTGGTGGTCGACTACGACTACAGGGACACTCGCGAGCGACTGGAGAAACTCCAGGGCGGCCCGAGTGCCGATGCGGCACTGGAGTAGCTGCATTCGCCAGAACGCGGGGCGTCCGTGTTCTGGCGATCGGGAAGACGCATTCAACAAGCAAGTCGGGATTGACCCTTTCCGGGGAGTCTGGTGGAATTTGGACCGGTTCGCCGCTCTTCGCCATTCACACTTCCCGTAAAGCGACACGTGATGTCCCACCGCTCCCGCTGGTCCAGCCGCCTCGGCGACCCGTCGCTGATCATTGCCATCATCAGCACGGTGGCCTATTACGCTGCCGTCTTTCATCCCGCCCTGAAGGGGGGACTGCTGTCTCGATACACCACCGAGCACCCCGTGGAGTACGTGATCGTCTTCATGTTCTTCTGGGGCATGACCGATGTCGCCCTCAAGATGTTCAGCTTCCCCCGTGAATTCCTCGCCCTGCGTGACGAGTGGATCATCCCCCGCGCAGGCCGCGAACCGGCGGAAAATGCCGCAGGGATGCTGCAAGCTGTTGAAGCCCAGCCAGCCCGAATGTTGGAGTCCCGGCTGGGGCATCGGTTGGTGGCGGCCCTCTCGTTTATCACGGAAAGCGGTTCGTCGGAAGGCTTCTCCGAGCATCTGCGCTACCTCGCCGAGCAGGATGACGAGTCGACGTACAATCGTTATTCACTGGTCCGATTTGTGGTGGCCGTCACGCCGATCCTCGGCTTTCTGGGAACGGTGGTCCATTTCGGCACCGCACTGAGTGGACTGTCGTTCGCCGGGATGGATGACGGGCTGTCGCACGTCGTTTCCGAGATGGGCACCGCGTTCAATACAACCACGGTCGCCCTCGGGGCCGCCATGGTGGCGATGTTTTCCATGTTCCTCTGTGAGCGCGTCGAGAACGGCTTCGTGGGACGCATCAACCGGTTCGTCGAACGCGAACTGGCGAACCGCTTTGTCGAACACGACGCGAAACTCACGCCCTTCCTGTCGATCCTGAAGGCGGCGAATGACGAGGCCCAGACGGCCCTGGCACACTCCCTGAATCAGCAGGTCGAAGTCTTGTCGAAATCGCTCGACGCCCTGTTCCAGCAATTCGATCAACGACAACAGGACGAAGCCGGACGCTGGCAACACACGCTGGGAGCGGTCCAGGCCCAACACCAGGGATGGGACTCCGAGCGGGAAGAGAAGCTCCATCAGATTCTGGCCCTCGTCGATGCCCGATCGGACAAACACATGGAACAGGTTCAAGCTGCACTGCAGGAGGCAACAGCCTTCAGCTCGGAAGTCGGGACTCTGGTCAATACGATGAACAGTATCGCCCGCGGCGAAGGCCGACTGCTGGAACTCCAGACCACGCTGTCGGATAACCTGCGCGTCCTCCACGAGACCAATCAGATCGATGGAGCGTTGCACGGCCTAACAGCTGCGATCCATTTGCTGACTGTCCGCAATGGCGGGATGTCGCTGAAGGAAGCCGCCTGATCGAGGCGGGTTACCGGCTGGGAGCGGTCTTGGCCGAGATCCCGTCGATCGAACGAATCGCCCAAGACCACGATGAGATCATCGTCACGCCACCGCCCGTGGAATCTGCCCCGCCAGACTTCGGAAGTCTCCGAAGACTTCGGAAGTCTTTCCCGTCCTCAGCCTCGCAGGAGTGGGTCAAGCCGAGATGGACTGGCCCCAGTTTCCACTTTCGCCAGCCCGAATATCCCGAAGGGATTCCAGCCCTTAGCCGGTGGTGAGCGCAACGCCACCACCGGTCAGCGGGTGCCCGAGTCAGCCTATCCTGAAGGGATTGCAGCCCTCCGTGTCGTTGACGCCAGCACATCGGCTGGAATCCCTTCGGGATACAAGAGCCTCTGGGGGACGCTTACCGGTGGTGACGCTGCGCTCACCACCGGCTATTGGCTGGGACCCCTGCGGGGTGGGGAGTTGAGCCAGAGAGCCATGCCTGGGCTGACGTGAGGGCACCCCGAAGAGTGGAAGAGTGGCTCGGATCCCGGGACTTCTGCGTAGAATGGCGACCGCACTCCTTCCGAAGTCTCTGGGGACGCGAAGTCTGGCCGCTGGCCTTATGCCACTACCGGGCGGGCCTCATTGGCCTTCGCCCCACGCCCGACAATCGCTCCGTAAAACACCGCGAACAGCGTCGTCCCCAAACAGAGCATCGCGAACCAGTCGCCGAACCGGACATACAGGCTCTCGCGCGGGTCGAGCGGGATGTGGCCGACCTGGACGATGGTCGCCAGCTTGGGGAGTTTCCCCGTGGCGGGGTCGATCAGGGTCGTGCGCTCGATCAAGTCTTTCGACTTGGTCTTCGCCTTGTCGAGGTCGATTAGGATGTCCGGGTCGCGAATCTGGCCGTTGCCGTCAATGATCGCCGAGATGCCGGTATTGACCGCTCGGACCATCGGGACGCGGGTCTCGATGCAACGGAAGCTGGCGGTGATCAGGTGCTGGTCATGCTCGCTCGACCCGTGGAACCAGCCGTCGTTGGTCAGGTTCACGAGGCAGTCGACATCTCCGGGAGAAGCGGGGTCCGTGGAGCGCGAGACTGCGACGGCATGGCGGACCAGTTGCGGCACGGTGTCCTCGAAGCAGATCAGCGGGACCAGCCGATACTTCTGGTGCTGAAAGACACCGATCGTATTCCCGGCGTCTAGGCCGAACCCCTCGGCATACGGGGTGAACGACTTCAACCACGGCAGCCGATCGCGGAGCGGAATGTATTCGCCAAACGGGACGCGATGGATCTTGTCGTACCGGCCCTGAATCCCGGACGGCTGGATCAGGACGGCGGAGTTGTAGTGTTTCGAGTGTTCCTGTCCCTCGGTGCCGATGTAAGTTCCGGCCCCGACGATCAGCGAGGCTTTCGATTCGATCGACATACCGGTGAGGGCATTCTGAACGGTGCGGTCCTTCCAGCGGTCGGTCGGGATCAGCGGATGCAGGGCGGCCAACTGCTTGTCCGTGAAGCTCGCAGGAGCCTCCAGCATCTGGTAGGGCATCATCGATTCCGGCCAGATGATCAGCTCAGCCTGCTGTTCGACGGCCAGTCCGTTCAAGTAGCGGTAGGTGCTATAGATCTTGGTGTCGAGGCCCGGTTCCGGCTGGGCACTGGAAGGGAAGTTGGCTTGCAGAAGGCCCACGCGCGGACCGGCGGTGAACTCGGTCTGGCTGCGGATCAGGCCATAACCCCAGCTCAACGCGACCAGCCCCAGCGTCGCGGCCAGCGCGATCATCCGGCCTCGCGGCGTCCCCAGCAGGCTCGCCGTCTCGGAGTCACTCAGTTCACTCGGAATCACCCGGTAGCGCCGCAGCCACTCGACCGGAACCAGTCCGGCCAGACAGGCATTGACCATCACGACCAGGAAGCTGACGCCGTACCCACCGACCAGGTCGCTGATCTGGACGATGGCCGACCAGCGGTACTGACTGTGCCCCAGCAGATACCAGGCGAACCCGGTCATCAAGTGCGCTCGCACGAGTTCCAGCCCGACCCACACAACCGGAGCCGCGACCACCAGCGGCAGCTTCAGTCGATGCACAGCCGACCGCGTGGCCAGCAGGAACACCGGGAAGTACAGCGAACTATAAAGAGCCATCGCCCCCCATGCGTTGTACATCGTGGAGTCGCCCAGCCGCATCCACTGCAGGGTCGCGAACCAGCAGATCGCTCCGCCGAACCACGCCCCGAGCAGGTTCCCCTGCATGGCGCGCGGTGACCTCACGAGGCACAACATCGGAGCCAGCGCGAACCATGCCAGCCAGCCCCAGTCGAGCGGAGTGAAACTTCCCCACAGGAGTACCGCGGTGATCGGACAGACGATCCAGGCCGCGCGCGAGCGCACGGGAGCGGACCGCGCGCGGTCGATCAGAGCCTGGACAATAAGGCGTTGTTCGGTGCGGTCTGGAGCGGCCTGATCCTGCGCCACGCGCGACGGCTCCTGAAGAGTGGTGAGCATTCGAGGTTCCTTCCGTGAAACCTTGCGTTGGGTGTTGGGTGGTGTTTCGGTTGTCGACAGCCTTCCGAAGTCTTCCGAAAGAGTGCAGTCGCCATTCTAAGCAGGCTCCCGCTCCCCGGCCCCAACGGGGCCAAACTCGATAGCCCAGGGCGACAGCCCTGGGAACACTCGGCCCCCTCACCGATTCAAGGCCCAACGGGCCGTCACCCGTTCCATCCCAGACGCTGGCTGCTGAAGAGCGGGACGAGGACGTTGGACAATGAGGGTTGCCCTGCGAATTGTCTGCGGAGTCGAGTCACGGCTCGTTGGGCTTTGGGGATTTGGTGGGCATCCGAGTTCCCAGGGCTGTCGCCCTGGGCTATCGAGTCAGGCCCCTTTGGGGCGAAGAGAGATGGCTGCGGTTGCCCCTGCGTAGAATGGCGACTGCACTCCTTTGGATGTCTCTGAAGACTTCGGAAGTCTTAACGCGGTACTCACGCGGGTTCCGGAAGCCCACGTTCTGGCGAACGTGGCTACGGGGAGCCATCACTACCGCACGAGCGGTTTCGGCTCGCAATACTTCAGCGCCATTAGCGCGTACGCCGTCGCCAGATTCGGGTCGCCTTCGTACCAGCGGTCGTTCGTGTTGACCCAACTACCATTGGCGGTCTGGGTGCTGAGGAGGTGTTCGGCCAGCTCCTTGCGCCAGTCGTGCTTGCCGCCCGCGGCGTCCTCGAACAGGTCGACCTTCATCGCGGTCAGGGCCTTGGCAAACGTCTGGTGGTAGTAGTACACCCCCTGCTTCCCCAGACCGGGGTTCTCCGACACCGAATAATTCTTGCGAATCCAACTGGAGGCGGCTTTCACGCGCGGGTCATCTTCCTTGAGGCCCGCGTAGATCATGCTCTTGAGTCCCGCGTAGGTCATGCTGGCATACGACCGCAGTCCCCCTTCGGCGGTGTTACCGGCCTGCGAATTCCCGCCGCCCGCCGGGGTGTAGTAGAAGCCGCCATCGTTGACCTTGCTGGCAAACTCGGTGGTGTTGTGCTCCGACTCCAGATTCTGGCATCGCGAAATGAAGGTCAGAGCCTTCTTAACAGCTTCGTCCTCGGGCCCCAGTCCCATCTCCTTGAAGGCTTCCAGACAGAACGCCGTGTTCGACAGGTCGGGCCGCTTGCTGCGTCCGTACCCCTGGCCTCCATAAGCGGGCTGCGACGGGTCGGCTCCTTCACCCTCATCCCATTGAATCGACTTGAGGAATTCGACTGCCTTTTTCAGCAGCACGTCGTATTGGCCATTCGTATTGGCCCGGCGAAACGCCAGCAGGATGATGCTCGTCTCGTAGTTCTTGTGAGCCGTCTCCGGATGATAAATCCCGCCGTCCGGCTGCGCGAACGTGGCCAGATGTTTGAGGGCCTTGACCACCGCCGGATGGTCCGGCTTGACCCCCGCCTCCAACAGCGAGAACGTCACCAGCCCGGTAATCCCCGGCTGCTTCTCCGAGGTCCAACTGCCGTCCGGCTGTTGCGAGGCGATGAGGAACTCCGCCCCGTTCGAACGTCCTTTGGCCAGCGCATCCGCTGCGGGGCCGACCGTGTCCTGGGCCTGCACCGAGACGATTATGCCGCCGAAAATCGCCATTCCCAAAACCAGGCTGTGCCAGAATCGCTTGTCCACGTGGTGTTCCTTGTCTGCTGTCTGTCTCACCGATCCAGTCTGGTGGATCGGATACTGTATTGATTCATCATCCCATCCGCAGGCCGTCATGTCGAGTGCGGGAGAACCAGGCTGGCTTGATTGGGACTCTGTCTGGGACACGTCAAGACCGGTTTCCCATCGCAGCACTGCGTGACTCGCATTTTGTAAAATCCGCCTTGTCTGGTTTCGACAAGATCGGTTAGCTTCCCGCACCGATCCGCCAGCGGTCGACCCGACACGTGTTGATCGTCACCCGGCGCGGATCAGCGATGCAAGGAGGCATCCATGGCGCTGTCGCGCAATCTGCAAGTTCTGGAACTCAGTGGGCTGCGACTCGATCAGCCGCTCACCCAGTGCGGTGAGTTGAGTGTGAGCGAAGCCCGGCTGGTTTCGCAGGCCCGGTTTCACGCTGTGGAGCGAGCGTTCCAAGCGGCGATCGATCGGGGTGTCGATCTGGTGGTCCTGCACTCCGAGATCGTCAGTGATGACTCCCCAGGCGGGCGAGCCCCTTGGTTTCTCGGTCGCCTCATCGAGTCGTGCGACTCGCATGGCATTCCGGTCCTGTGGGTGGAGCAGAAGCACAACGCCTGGATGGTGCGGTATGTCCCGTCTCCGGCGAATCTGGTGCGTCTGATCCCGGGAGAGGTGCATCGCCTCGTCACCAGCGCTGGTCCCGTTCTGCTGGTCGCCGGTCGATCTGCTGCCGAGACTTCCCCTCTCCGGCGAGACCCTGGTCATGTCACCATCGGACTGCACTGCGGGTCCGGAGTCAGGCACGATCTCGATCACTGCGATCTCGCGCTCCGGGAACTCCTCTCCACATCCGACCGGATCGACGACTTTGTGGCGACCGCTGTGGCCGACGCAGCCCACCCACTGGCGACCCTCCACACCGTGCGACCTGACAGCGACAACACTCGGGAGTCGCTCGCCGTCTCGTCTCTGGGTTGCACGCGCGTCGCATGCCGCCTCGGTGCGAATCTCGCCGCGAACAGCCTCGCTGAACACCTCACCGAGGAGGTCGACGCAGCGGCCAGTCGCTATTTCGCGAACCACCCAGCGACCCCATTGCTGCTGGTGGACCTCGCGGTGACGGGGCCGGGAGCTGCGTGGGACTCACTCTGGAATCGCGAACAGCGGGCGTCGCTCGTGGCGGAGATGGCTGGTCTCTCAAGGCATCCCGGCTGTCGCGTGCGCTCGATCACTCCCGTGGCGGAGGGGATGACGACGACGCGGGCGTGTCCCTTCACTCCGGTCTTGCAGTCGATCTGGGTGGACGCCACGGACCGGTCGGATCATGCCGTCCGACCGCTGGCTGACATCGCTCCGGAATCGTTCACGCTGGGCGACTGGGCCAGCGACGAACGTATCCCGGTCGATCATCCCCTGGCAGGCGAAGTCCACCACGCCTGCTTGCACCTGTTGCGATCGGCCTCTTGACCGATGCGACGAGGCGTCTCAGACAACTTCTCACCTCCTGGATTCCCGTACAGAGCGGAACCCGACCATGCAGTTTCAAAGTGTTCAGATCGATGGCTTCGGCACGTTGGCCGACTTGCGGATTGATGACCTGTCGTCGGGACTGAACGTCTACTACGGGGCCAATGGCTCGGGGAAGACGACGATCCTGCACTTCTTGCGGGGAGTCTTCTGCGGGTTCGCTGAGGCCCGCCGCCTCCATCTCCTGCCGCCTCTCAAAGGCGGCTCCCCCGGCGGCAGCCTGGCACTGGCCGACGGCCCCTCACGGTTCACCGTCATTCGTCGCGGTCGCACAGACCATGCCGACGCCCTGGCGATTCAGGTGCGTCAAGGGAGTTCGGAAGAAGCGGAGACCCTGCGGTCCCGCATTGAACAGCTCGACCGCGATCTGGTCCAGCTGCTGTACTTCGTCGGCAGTGACGAGGCCCACTCGATCAGCGGGCTGGTGCATCTGGCCCTGCGCGATGGGATCGATCTGACGACCACACGCAGCGATGCCACCTGGATTTCTGCGATCACGGAGTCGCTCGATGCAAGGCGCCGAACACTGTGGGAGGGACCGAACGCACCGCGACTGATCGGGCAACAGCAGTTCGCTCTCGATCAGTCGGCACTCCTCGCGGATCAATCGGAACGCCAGCAACAGGCCCGACAAGAGGCCGTCGTTGAGGAACTCCAGCGCACGCGGATGCACTTGCAACGACTCGCAGGCGAGTACCACTGGCTGGCGGCGGAGATCCAACCGGTCGAGTCCGACCTCACCGAATGCCAGACCCGGCTCTGGTCCCGGCGTAGCCGCACGGTGCGGGACATCCAGCAGATCGCGCAGCCTGCCGAGTCGATCGAAGCGGGTTGGGTCCGCGAGCTGCACGAACTCGACCGCCAGACGGAACACGCCAAGCAGGTGCTGCGCGACTTGGCTGCGGCGCGGCTGCGGCTCACGCTGGAGTCGACCAATCACGCCTGTGCTGAGACACCGGACGAAGCGGCCACGCTCCAGTTGCAGCGAAACCTGTTGTCGCAACTCGAACAGCACGTGAACCGGTTGCAGAGCGAAGGGGAGACGCACCGCGCCGCCCATGCGCGCGGGGCGTGCATGTGCGATTCGGTCCTGGCCATGTTCGACCTGCATCTTTCGGAACTGCGGCAGACGGTCTATGTCCTGTGCCAGCAAATCAGTCGGCGGCAAACGGTCCTCGGTCGTCAGTTGTGGACCCAGGAACAAGCCCGCATCGAACACTGCGAGTCCGAAGTGCTGGAGCGCATTCGCCGCCTGCGCAGCCGTCGCGAGGAACTGCTCGCCGCCAGCCGCGATCCGCTGCTCAGCCGCGTGCGTCACGCGGTCAGCCACGAGTTACTGCACTGCCGCTGCGAGCAGCACGCGGCGTTCGCAGCCCGCCTGCCCGCCGAGGCGATCCTGATCGAGCGTCCGGCAAAGGAAGTCGTGACCGAACGATTCGTCGAAGAGAGTGAAGCCCGACCCGGCGATCCCGCCCTGGAGCGCACCCTGCTTGAGCGTCGTGGGGAACTTCATCAGCGATTGATCGAACTCCAACGCCGCATTCGCGATGCCCGGCTGCGGATCGAGGCCCTGCTCGATGAACAGTTGCGGTTCGCGGACGACCATTCGGTCATGGAACTGCGGTTTGCACAACGTCAGGCGGAAGTGCGTCTCGCGGGAACGCGCGAGCAGTGGACCTCGCTGACGCTCCAGCAGACGGTCCTGTCCGAAGCCCAGCGGCGACTGCATCGCGAGGAACATTCCCGCATCATCGCCCACGCCGCGACGTACCTCAACCGGCTGACACAGGGGCGTTACACCAGCTTCCACTTTGAGCCAGCGATCCAAGAACTCTTTATTCGAAACGCGGAGGGCCAGTTGTTGCCACCCAGTGCGCTGAGCCGGGGCACGCTCGATCAGGCCGCGCTCAGCTTCCGTCTGGCATTGGTCGCCGAGTACGCGCGACGAGGCATTCGCCTGCCGCTGGTGCTGGATGATGTGTTGGTCGATAGCGATGAGCATCGCCTGTGGGCGGCGGTCGATGTGCTGCGCGAGGTGGCGGCGGCGGGACAGCAGATCGTGTTCCTCACCTGCCAGGAGCATCTGTCGGACCTGTTCGACGAGCATGGGCTCACGGTCCGCACGTTGAGTGGCGGCGTGCGGAAAGCCGCTCGTCTTCACCCCACTCGTCTGGCGATTCCGTCGCGGTCGACGGTCGAAGTGGTCGCTGTGGTGAGCGGTGCG
>JAYTFV010000135.1:0-3191 GCA_043734065.1 Planctomycetota bacterium | reverse complement strand
TGACGCAGCCAGTGGCCAGTCGTAGCGGTCGCGCACGGCGTGTCGAGTGCGAGAAATGGAATGCCGTATTCGACGGTAACTCGCTAGACCAGCGCGGCTTCCCACTCGGGAGGCTCGTCAAACGCGGCGAACTCCAAGCTGACGATCTCGCCGTTTTTCAAATGACCACGCCGCTCGAACCTCCTGTGGACGATCTTAAGAATTGGAAAGCCGCTTGTTCTATCTGCTGGCGAGAGGCGTAGAATCGCGGTAGAAGCATTGACTGTTCGTCAGCCCCACTTTCGCGACTGGAGTCTTGATCATGTTCCGCACAATGCGAATGACCGCGTGCTTGCTCGTTGGTTTTTCGTTGCTTGGGCTTCAGAGCCTGTCAGCAGCCGGTCACGGTGGTGGCGGTGGGCATGGCGGCGGAGGTGGTCACAGCGGAGGTGGCGGTCACATGGGTGGCGGCAGTTTCGGCGGTGGCCATATGGGAGGTGGTGGCTTCAGTGGTGGCCACATGGGTGGCGGCGGGTTTAGTGGGGGACACATCGGAGGAGGCGGTTTCAGCGGGGGGCACGTCGGCAGCTTTGGCGGTGCTCAACACCAGATGCATCAAGGTGCGACGCACTTTGGTGGTCAAATGCAGAGCGCACCGTCGATTCACCAGTACAGCCAGCCGAACGTGAATCATGGCGGCTTCAATGCGGGTCACGTCGGCACGATTCACAACAACGCCATTCAAGGCACGACGGGGCAACACAACACGCTGAATGGAGTCGGCTCCCAACACTTGGGAACGACGATGCGCCAGCAACAACACAACGCGCCGTTCTATCAGCAGCATGGTGCTCATCAGGTCCAGTCGCTTTCTGCAAATGGGGCGACGACTCGTCAGTTGGGTGGCCTCACGAACGGAACGAACGCACATCAGGGCTCACAGTTCCTGCAACAGCATGCAGGGAATGCGTCGTCGCGTCATACCGGGCAGCAGCTTCAGTTAGGTGTGGCAAATCATCGGGCTGCGGTGACAACCGCCAGTCTGAACAACTCGTTCCTCTCCCAGCATCACGCGGGAAACCTGGGTGGTGCCCGCCATTCTGGAAACGTACTGGGGGGCAATTCGGGAGCGGGGCTTGCCGCATTGAATCATCACCATTCTGGAGCGAATCTTGGTGGTAGTGGCTTCAATCAGTGGACGCGTCACGTTGGAAACGGATCTCAGAACTCAATCGTTCAGAACTTCAATTACGGGAATCGTCACCATGGTGGTTCGAGGTACTGGTATGGGGGAGGGCTGGGAGGATTCGGTTACGGTGGATTTGGCTACTATAACCCGTACTACTTGGGCTTTGGGTTTGGCCGCTTTCCGTACCTTTTCGGTTTGGGATACGGTGGCTTTGGTTATGGCGGCTATGGCTATGGTTACAACGGCTACGGCTATGGTTACAACGGCTACGGCTATGGGGGCTACGGTTACAGTGGCTATGGGCTGGGCTATTCCAATTGCTGCTTCTCGTACCAGCCTGTCTGTGTGTACCAGCCGATCAGTTACGGCTACGCCAGTGCGGTGCCGGGTCTGGGGGGATACAGCAGCGTGGGGCTGGGACTCGGTGCGTCGAGTTTGAGCTACTCGCCAGTCGCTCAGGCCACGATGCTGGGTGGGCTCAACGCAACGCCCACGGATGCCGCAGTCACGGCTCTAGCGCCGCAGTTGGCGAGTGCCGATCCGAAAGCCAACGCGGGTGGAGCACTGCCGTCTGCCGAGGAATATGCACAAATTGGCGAGTCGTCGTTCAAGTCTCGCGACTACAAGAGTGCCGTTCGCGCGTGGCGGCACGGGATTGTTGACGATCCCGAGAACGGTGTGTTGGTCCTGATGCTGGCTCAGGGAATGTTCGCCACCGAGCAATTCAACGAGTCCGCCGGGGCGACGCAATTCGCGATGCAATCGTTGCCGCCCGAGAAGTGGGAAGTCGTCGTCAAGAACTACCGCGAATTGTACGGCAAGGTTGACGACTACACGGCTCAACTGCGGGCACTCGAAAAGGCGGCGAAGGAAAAGACCGACGACCCCGGCCTGCGGTTCCTGCTCGGCTATCACTACGGGTTCCTCGGATTTCCAAAGGAAGCGGTGGTGCAGCTCGAAAAGTGCATCAGTCTGGCTCCCGAAGACGACATGGCGCAGAAGCTTCTCAACGTGTTTCAAGACAAGCTGCCGAAGGGTGAGAGGAAGGAAGAGCTTCCCGCGCCAGGCTCGCCTCCGTCGGCGGATGCTCCCGCGAATGGGAAGCTGCCACCGCTATCGACAGTGGTTCCGGCTCCCGTCCCGGATTTGGAATCCGTCAAGCAGCGTCCGTCACAACCAACAAACACGAACGACAAAGTGCCGCAGTGATCGTATTCGTGTTGAGACGGTGAACGACCGAGCGATGACGAATCTCATCGCTCGGTCCGCAGCGTCTCAGTTCGATTCGCCACGAGCCGAATCAGTGATCACAGCTTCTGGCGGGCGATAGAACAGTGCCACGGGAAGCATCAGCACGGCCGCGAACCCGAACAGGCTGGCGTGCGGGAGTTCGAGCCAATCGACCAGCAGCACGCGGCCCAGGGCATAGACGGCGGCCGAACCGGCGATGCCGATCCAGTTCAGCAGGTTGAACGCACCGATGATGCGCCCCTTCTGATCGCTCGGGGCCGAGGCTTGCAGGAAGACTTGCAGCGGCACGCTGAAGAACCCGGCGAACAGCCCGACGGCGATGAGGGCCACCACGCTGCCATACAGCCCGAGCAGCGAGCCTCGTCGAAGGGGATCGGTCCTGCGCTGCGAGTCCACCTCGATGCCCGAGCGTTTGATCTCCTCGACGAGCGAGCCGACCTGCTCGATGACCTTGCGCTTCATCTCGTCCGACAAGGCCTGTTCCACATTGGCGTCGAAGCGATTCTTGCTCGGTTCTCGTGCAGCCTGTTTGGCGGTGGCCTCTTTGAGGTGAAGTTGCTTCATTTGGCGAATCTCCTCGCGCACGTCGTCGAATCCGGGGCCGGGGAGGCAGAGGGCGGCGAGGCTCAACGTCAGGCCCCACGCTCCGACGCGCACGAGCCAGCCGCGCACGCGGTCTTTCGACAGCAGGCCGGCCAGCACGCAACCGACGGCGATCCCGAGGCCCGTGCTGGCGGCCATCGCGCCGGTGAGGAGGGGGTCGAGATGAAGC
>JAYTFV010000134.1:0-3495 GCA_043734065.1 Planctomycetota bacterium | reverse complement strand
GGCTGTGGCATTGGCTTTCTGGTTCTCATTCGCCACTTCGCTGCTTGCGGAGGCGCGAAAGTTCCCCTACGAGGCCACCGTCCGCGCGGACAATGTCACCCTCCGCTGTGGTCAGGGGAAGAACTACTACGCCACCAGCCGCATGGAGAAGGGGGCGGTACTGACAGTCCACCGTCACGATCCGGGCGGGTGGTATATGGTCACCCCTCCCGAGGGCAGCTTCAGTTGGATTGCAGCCGAGCAGGTGCGGGTCGAGGCCCCCGGGATGGGCACCGTGACCTTGCCGGAAGGCGATGTCGATGGTGCCCCGGTGTGGGTCGGAAGTGACCTGACCAGCGACCACTCCGTGCGGCAACGGGTGTTGCACACGGGCGATGCGGTCCAGATCCTGGCTGAGGATGTCTTTCAGGACTCGCTCCGGTCGACAAAAGTCTACAAGATCGTCCCCCCGGCGCGGGAGTTCCGCTGGGTGAAGGGGGACTTTGTCGTGCCTCGCAATGAATCTCTGCGTCGTGAGGCGCTGAGCGATCCGTACTCGAACCCGCTGGCAGAAGTCACGGAACAGGAGTCATCCGGGCCTGAGACGAAGACCGCCCCACAGACGAAGACCGCAGAGATCGCCGGAACCACGGAATCCATCGCGCTCCCCTCGACGAATCGCCTCTCCGCCCGCGCGACCCCCTCGGACGCCAACGACCCGCGCGCCGCTCTCCGAGAGATCGACCGCCACTACACCGACATGATCGAACTCGATCCCTCGCAATGGGATATCGAGGAACTCGTCCGCTCCTACGAGGGGCTGGCCGCTTCGAATCCGGCACTGGCCAGCCAGATCCAGCAACGTCTCGCCGCCCTCGAAACCCGACGGAAGCTGCATGCCGAGTATCGCAGTTTGGCCCAGCTCTCTGCGGAGACGACGCAGCGGGATCAGCAACTGGCGTCGCAAAGCCAGATGAATCAGGCCGACCTAGTGCTGGCAGTGGATCTGGGAACTCCGTCGGTGGTATCGAGTCTGGTGCAGGAGGCTTCAGCCCGCCCGACCCGAGGGGCCACGACGTATGACACGACACGCCGTGCTCCAGCGCCACTGACAGCCGTCACCCCGCAATTGAATGGGGCCGGGATTGTGAAGCGGCTTCCGAACGGTCGCTTTGGAATTTCGACACCGGATGGGCGTCTGTTGGCCATTCTTCAAATGGACCAAAGTGTCCAGTTGGAGCGAGTGGTGGGCCGTTCGATGGGATTCGTGGGGGAGCGGAGCTTTGATCCGCGGCTGGGGACCGACTTGCTGATTGTGAAGCAAATGATGCCAATCCAGCTCCAGAGGTAATGACGCAACTTCTTGTCTGTGGAATTGTTGCGACGCGATTACCATTGATTTTCGCGAATGTGATGCGTCCTGGGAGTAGTCGGTCAGGACACAACCGGATATCGCAAACTGTGAATATTTCGTGAAATTTGGGATTGCTTTATCCAAACACTACTGTACTGTATCTATGGCCAAATCTTGGCGATCTGAAGTAACCGCATTTGTTGGCGTTCTTGTTGCTTCAGTTCATCCGGCGAAAGCCGTGTCGTTGTCCATTTGGAGGATTCCATGTTGTTGAATCGTCGTCGCGGATTTACGTTGATTGAACTGTTGGTCGTCATCGCCATCATCGCGGTGCTGATCGCTCTGCTTCTCCCCGCCGTGCAGCAGGCCCGTGAAGCGGCCCGTCGCTCGACCTGCAAGAACAATCTCAAGCAGATTGGCTTGGGGCTTCACAACTATCACGAGTCGTTCAACGTCTTCCCACCGGGATACGTGGACTCCTCGGCTGCTGCGGGTCAGGGTGACTATTCGTGGATGGCCATGCTCCTGCCCCAGGTGGATCAGGCTCCGCTGTACAACCAGTTGCGGGTTGGGAACGTCTCGTTCTCCGCGAATCTGGCGATCGCTGCGAACCTGACTGTCATGCAGACTCCTCTGGCGGCATTTGCCTGCCCGTCGAATCCGACATCGCAACTGAATGATGCGGCGTTTACCGGAACTTATCCTCCGGGAACCGCCACGGCGAATGCTCGTGCGATTAAGGACACGGGCGGCACAGCTCAGCAGTTGCCGCCCAGCAGCTACGTCGGCCTGAATAACTCTTCCGGCGGTCTGGCTCGCAACAAGTCGGCCGATGCGACTGATGCAGGCTATGGTGCCACCGGGTTCTTCTTCCGCAACAGCAAGAACAGCTTCAAGAACCTGAACACGGACGGGACATCGAACATCATCGTCGTCACCGAACGTGCATGGGCGACCAAGCTGGTCCCGATTTTTGCGGGAGTCCAACTGGGAATTCGCAACACCACCGGCGGTCTCGATGCGACCGTGGATGGCTTTACCACGCAGCCAGTGGGAACCACCACTGCGGGAACTTTTGGCACAGCCGGTGCCGACGACGGTCTGGTGTATGCGTTGGCTGCTCCGGTGGGGGCCGTCAATCAGCCGTTCACGACCATCGGCGGGAGCAACCCGAATCGTCAAGGCATCAGCAGCACTCACACCGGCGGAGCTCACGTTCTGCTGGGTGACGGTGCGGTCAAGTTCGTCAGTGACAGCATCGACTTCAACGGGACCACCACGAAGATCGACAGCACCCTGGAGCGCCTGATCGGCGTCAACGACGGCGGACTCGTCGGTGACTGGTAAGGTCTAACTCAGAATCCTGAACTCGATTGCCCCGGCTGGTCAGACCCGCCGGGGCTTTTTCATGGCGGGGGTCGATTCTGCGGGAGCCACTCATCTTCCGGCAGTTCGATGCGACAGATCAACCTTCGGATATTCATTTGCCCGCCAACTGCCTACAATCCCGGCTGTTCACATCAGTCAGGGTCCGAGCAGCGCAGCCAGTCCATGGACGAAGTGGGTGGCGATGCGATCTGGTTTCTGAACTGGTGCATCTTTGACACAACAGGCCTTCCCGTTCGGTAGGCTGAGGCCCCGCTCCGTGGATCACACGGTCGCGTCGGGGACTTAAGGAGATTCTCATGGTTCGTCGCTGGATCAGTTTGTCTGTGGTGGCTGCCGCAGTCATGTCATGTTGTGCGAGTGGCTTCGTGATCGCCGAAGACACGATTCCGAAGTTGCAGCCGAAGCCCGCAGCCAAAGAAAAACCTGCCGCGGAGGGCACTGAAAAACCAGCCGCCGCTGCTACTGAAAAACCAGCCGCCGTGAAGAAGCCGGTCGACCCGTTCGCGGTTCCGGAGGGGACTGACTCGAAGGTGCTGGGGCTGTTCCTGGCTCGGCTGCAGCGTACGCCTCCCAAGACTAAGACTACCGAAGGCATCATCGAACACCTGAACAAAATGGAAAAGGTGACGGATGAACTGCTGAGCCGCGAACTGGAAGGTGAGCTGCTCGAACAGGTTCTGGGCATGAAGATCCAGATTCTGTCGCTGCTGCCGCAGGTCGGTGATGAAGCAGCAGCCACTCGACTGGCGGAGTTCCTCGCCAAGTCTGCGGAA
>JAYTFV010000133.1:0-4145 GCA_043734065.1 Planctomycetota bacterium | reverse complement strand
CCGCCAAGTCCTCTCCCGCGACCCGCACCCGGCGGAGATCGCGCTGCTAGAGGGCGTCCTGCAAAAACAGTCCGAGCGATTCAAGAGCGACCCCGCTGCGGCGAAGCAACTACTGACGGTCGGCCAAGCCCTCGCTGATGTCAATGCGGAAGAGCTGGCGGCGTGGACCTCGGTCGCGAGAATCCTGCTGAACCTGCACGAGACGATCACGCGGCTGTAGGTACTCTGTAGCGACTGCCGTGTCAGCACCCACCAGCGGGTTTGGAGTTCAGGCTTTAGCCTGCTCCGGAGCAGCCTGAAGGCTGTCCCTCCCACCTGCTACTTCAACTCGAGCAGCCGGTTCCGCAGGTTGGTTTCAAACTCATCTCCCCGCTCGGCATACGGGCGGTTTCGCAAATACCAGTCGCCCCACAATCGCAGAGCCTGCCGCCGCCATGATTCGACGGCTGCGGACTTCTGGTCGGGACCGGAATCCGCCGGGAGTTCTTCCAGGGGATCCTCCGGCAGCCGGAATGCCTTCGGCTTGCGTGCGGTCCAGCAGAGGGCCAGGTGCGACTCCTTCATGACCCCGCTGTTCGGGTCGTCGAGTCCCAGGATGGCAAACCGGGCCAGCGACAAATCGCCCGTGCGTCCGATGGCCCAGATCGCCGTCCGGCGAACCTCCGGATCTTTGCTTTCCATTAGCTTGATAAGGACATCCTTCTTGCCAATCAGTTCCTTCTTGTCGCCGAGTTGAATCTTCTGTACGAGTTCCGACTGGGCCTCTTCGATGTCTGCCGTGTCGGCGCTCTGCAACGACGCCAGCAGGTCGTCGAGCGAGGATTTCTCCTTCTTCTTTTTCACATTCCCGCTGGCATCCAACTCCTTCAGATCATCCGGCAACCCGCGCCCCCCGGAAAGCAACCCGCCCCCGACCGGCGGCTCGAGAGTGGTGCGTTTGAGGATCTTGCCGGTGGAGCGAGTCAGGAACAAAACCGAGAAGCAGGTATCGTTCACGGTCCCGCCGAGCGTGTTCATCGCCCAACTGCCATCGGCGTTCTGGGCTGAGAGCAGGAAGTCGGCACACTCGTTGTACCAGTCGCGGTTATTGAGTTTGGTCACATTGGCCAGAGCCCCCATGCGCTCCAATGAGTAGTAATAGTACGTCTTGAATCCGGACTCCAGATTTTGCGTGTCAAATCGCTTGTTGGCCCATTGGAAGGCACCCGACAGCGTGGCGAAGGCCGACTCGGGAATTTGCCCGGTGCCAACGCCCAGCTTCGCCTTGGCCTCAGTCTCTTGGTTGTCCAGGTTCACAGCCTCCAGGGCACCGGTCGACTTCTCCGGTTTTTTTGCCCCAGCGGATTTGGAGTTATCGCCCTTCGAGCCAGTCTCATAATTCGGAAGTCGTTTGGGATCCAGATTGATCATGCAGATATACATGGTTCCCACGCTGTTGACCGTCATGTTGATGGACGATCCTCCTTGGGAGTCACCGCCGATCTTAGTGCCCGGCTTGTAGCAGAACCCTCCGTCGGGGTTCTTCGCGCTGCTGAGCCAGTTGAGAACCCGGACCCAGACTTGTGGATCGATGGCGATCCCGGACCGCGCAGCCCCCCACAGTCCGAGACAGGCATAATGCGTCGTACTGATATCCCCGTTGATCGCATTCGGGTCCGTGTAGGGCGGCGGGTAGGACCACGATCCACGAGCTTCCTGATGCTTCAAAATGTAATTGGCGATGATCTGAATTTCCGGCTTGTATGTCTCTCCATCCAAGTCCGCCAGAAACATGATATCCACAGCGGCTTCATACAGGTGATCCGATGGATTGCCGTACTCGCCGCTTTTAATCTTGGCCTTGATGAACGCCACGCCTTCCTGCATCAGGGGGCTCTCGTGCGGTTCACCCGCTTTGAGGAGCGTGATGTAGGCCAGGGACTTTTTGCCATCGACCAGGTCTTTCATCCCCCCCTTGATGTGTACCACCCCCTTGGCAATCGCCTGCTGAATCTGCTGCGGATTCGCAGCCTGCGTGCCAGCTCCGTGTGAGGCCCCGACAACGGCGATCATGAACCCAGCCAGAATGCGGGACATCCATCGACTCATCTGCGTCTCCTGGTCTGCGATCTGGGGCCACTCGACTCACACAAGAAGTCCGATTGTTGCCAACCCCCCGAATACCTGAGATTATCCCTCGCGGATCTCTTTCCGCAAGATTGAACCCACCGGCGTAGAAAGTCTTTCGTTCAGCAGAGACCAGCGGTGACTCGCACGGAAGCCCATGAACCAGCACCCCGACACTGCCGGAGTCCCCGCTGCCACTCCACCGCCCGTGCGAGTGAGCGTGGCGATGATTACCTACAACCATGAGCGCTACATCGAGCAGGCCGTCCGTAGCGTCCTCATCCAGACGGTCGACTTCCCCTATGAGATCGTGATCGGCGAGGACTGCTCCACCGACCGCACCCGAGAGATCCTCATCGAACTTCAGCGTCAGCACCCCGATCGCATCCGCCTGCTGGAGCATCCTCGCAATCTGGGCATGCTGCCGAATTTCGTGGCGACCTTGAAAGCCTGCCAGGGGAAATATGTGGCCCTGCTCGAAGGGGACGATTACTGGGTGGACGACACGAAGCTCCAGCGGCAGGTCGATTTTCTCGACGCGCATCCAGAGTGTTCGATCTGTCACACCAACGCCTACCGCGTGATCGAAGGCCAGACGATCACGGAGGCGGCGTTATGGCACTTGAAGCCGCTGCCGTCTCGCATCACCACGGCGCATCTCCTGGGCGAGTACGGCATCGTCACTTGTACCGCGATGTATCGCCATCGCCTGTTTGACGAATTCCCAGTGTGGTACACCGCAGGGTATTCCGGAGACTGGACGTTGCACCTGTTAAACCTGAGATACGGTGAGGCGGGCTATCTCGATCAGCCGACCGGAGCCTACCGCATCCATCCCCAGTCGAACTGGTCCAGCCTGGACCGCCGGGAAGAACTCAGGCGTATGATCGCCACTATCGAACTCGTTCGACCGGTGATCCCCGCCGCCCTGCAACCCCAGTTGGATCGCATGATCGAGTTGAAACACGAGGACATGCTGGAACAGATGTTCCGCGAGGGACAGAGCGAAGAGGCCCGCAACTATGCCCAGGCCCACCTCGCGAACCCGTCCGGATATCACCGGCTGCAGTATTTCTTTGACGGGTTACGAGAGGAATCGCAGGGACACCGCTGCCGCGCGCTGTGGCGATTGTCGCAATCGCTCGTGACTGGGCTGGGGAGAACCCGCATCCGGATGTTCGATATTCTGCTGGCGCTGGGACGCTGCGCCTCTCCGTCGCTGTATCGGCTGATATGGTCGGTGTGGGGGCGCAGGGGCTCCAATTCATCGAATTCGTAAGTCCTCGAAGATCAGCAGGATTCGTTCGCGACTCCAGGCATGGGATCGGGCAGCGAGTCACGTGAGATGAACCCCACGACCATTGGTTGGCACTCCACTTTGCAAATCGCTAACATTCGCTGGGTGATGTCCAGACGTGGCACATCGCGAACGTTCCGTCCACCCCGCCGCAAAACCCACTGGCAGTCCAAAGTCAAAACCGCCAAACTGACGCTCTCATGATGCGAAAGTTCGGCTGCGGAGGACCACAGAGATTTCTTCATGACCACTCAACCCGTTACAACACCTGAACTTCAAAAACGACATCGAAGACGACTTTTCTTTGTGATTGCGACACTCATTTCCGGGACTGTTTCGCTAGTCATTCTGGAGTTGGGGTGTCGTCTCCTGGGGTTTGCACCAGTGCCGATAACTATTCCCAATACGAATTTACATAAGGAGCAGTGGTTACGAGAAGCACAGCTTAATGGCTGGGTTCACCCTCCCCATCAGGTGACCTTGGTGGAGTCAGGAGATCTCCAGACAGGGATTATCGAAATTCGACGTAACAATTGTGGATTCCGCGAAGACGCAGAGACCCCAGTGGCCAAGCCTGATGGGACTTACCGCATTCTGGTTCTCGGTGACTCACACACCGACGGATTCTGCTTGAACTCCGAAAGTTTTTCCAATTGCCTCGAAGCGAATCTCCCCCTCCCCCCCCGAATTGACGTAATCAATGCCGGACAGGTGGCCTTCTCCCCCTACCAGGAATGGTGGC
>JAYTFV010000132.1:0-5371 GCA_043734065.1 Planctomycetota bacterium | reverse complement strand
GACCCTGGGCTGTGATGGATCACCCCTTCGGGGTACAGAGGGTTCCTGACCACCGGAAATGTGCGCAGCCTGCAAACATTCTTGGGGTGAGTAGTACAGGGAAACAAAGGAGAACTGAGTCGATGGAGCGTTTCCTCCACGCTCGCCCGCGTTCTGGCGAACACAGCCACAAAGTCTCCTACGGCAGAAGCCGCTCCAGCACCTCCACCAGACGGTCGATTTGCTCCGGCGTGTTGTAGAGATGGCACGACACGCGGATGTGCATGCGGTCTTGCCACTCGACGATGGGGATCTCGATCCCGAATTCGGTGGCGAGTTGCAATTGGAGCGGGTGCGGGGTGCCGGGTTGTTGCTCGACTCGCTTCAGGCGCGGGAGTTCGAGGGTCAGCATCGTGCCGAACTCGCTGTCGTTTGCGAGGGGCACGGCCTCGCAACGCTGGGCGAGTTGCTGCCCGGCATATTGGGCGAGGGTGTGACACTGGTCACGGAAGCGATCAAGGCCGACCGACTGCAAGAAGCGGATCGCCTCCGGCACAGCCAGGTATGCCGCCGGGTCGCTCGTGCCCGACCAGTGAAACTCATCGACCCAGCGCGATTCGCGACCGGAGAGGCTGCGACCCCAACTGATGATCGAGGGTTTGAGTCCGGACCGGTGCTTGGGTTTGGAGTACAAGAACCCGCTGCCGAATGGAGCGGCGAGCCACTTGTGCAGGCTCGCACAGTAGAAGTCGCAGCCGATCTGATCGAGGGCGAGTGGCAGCATGGCGATGGCGTGCGGGCCATCAATGCAGACCGGGATGCCAAGTGGTTTCGCGCGGCGGCAGACCTCCTCCACGGGGAGGATCAACGCGGTCGGCGAGGTGACGTGGCTGATGACGATCATCTTCGTGCGTGGGGTGACGCGGTTGAAGATCGCATCCACGCGGTCGCTGGCGGTGGCCTCACCCATCGGCAGCTTGGCGAGGACGGTCTTCGCTCCGGCCCGCTGGCAGTGCGAACCCCAGATGCGGATGACCGCTCCGTACTCGTGGTCGTTGAGCAGCACCTCATCGCCGGGTGCGAGGGGCGTGTTCTGGGCGACGATGTTCATCGCCACCGTGGCGTTCGGGACGAAGGCCAGATTCTCGGGACGACCGTTGAGGAACTGGCCGAGTTCGCGGGCGGCCTCGTCGAGGAGGGCTTCCTGGCGACGAACGAAGAACTCCATCGGGTTGCGTTCGAGTTCGTCGGACCAGCGCTGCCGGGCCTCGCGCACGACGCGCGGCGATGGCCCGAACGACCCGTGGTTGAGGTACGTCACAGCGGGTGCCAAGTCCCACTGCGAGCGGAACTCGTTCCAGTCGAACCGCGACAGATCGGGAAAGTGAGCGGACACGTAGAAACCATTCAGGGGGAAAGAGCCGCGAGTCAGGGGAGCCGTTCCATTTCACGCACGGCTCGGCAGGAGCGTGGCCCTCCTGACTTCAGAGGGTGGCCGCAAAAAACTCAAAAAACGCAAAAGGGAGGACTCTTCATTTTGCGTTCTTTGAGTTTCTTGCGGCCATCACTTTTCGTTAAAGTGACATCCCGCTGGGTATCCACAATCGTTTCAGAAAGGCGTTCGAGACCACTCGGAACACGAATCCTCCCGTTGGGGGGCATGGGGGAGTATACTTCCCGGCCCTCCCTTCGAAGACCCTGCAACACCTGATGGCCCGCAAAGACACCAAAACGAAAGGCGACGCCGACCGGATCGTATGCCGGAATCGGAAGGCGTCACATGAATACGAGATCCTCGACGAGCTCGACTGCGGCATCATGCTGGCTGGCAGCGAGGTCAAGAGCGTTCGCAACAGCAAGATCACGATCGACGAAGGCTTCGCCCGCGTCGAGCGCGGCGAGGTATGGCTGTATAACGTCGACATCGCCGAATACTCGCAAGCGAACCTGATGAACCACCCGCTGCGGCGACCGCGCAAGCTATTGCTGAAGAAGCGGGAAATCGAGAAGTTCGCAGCCCGCGCGGATGAATCGGGGATGAGCCTGATTCCGCTGGATGTCCATTTTTCACGCGGGTTTGTGAAGATCAAGCTCGGCGTCGGCAAGGGGCGAAAGCTCCATGACAAGCGGGAGAAGCTGAAGACCGATGACGCCCGTCGGGAAATCCAGCAGGCCATGCGGAAGCGGTAACTCTTTTTATGTGCTGAAGTTACGATCCACATATACCAATTGGGTAATCTGCGAGGGTGAGGCGCGAAAGTTGCCCTTCCGGACGGCCCGCGCCCCTTCCAGCGGCTTGACTGACTGATCTGACGGCTGTACAAACGAGTTTCGCCGGAAAGAACGGTCTGCCGCCACCTCATGGACTTCGTCCACGAGATTCGTCTCGGTCGGAACCTGTTCTCCAGACGTAGGTTCCGTTCGTTCAGCATGAACCGGTCGGGATTTGGGTGAGGGTGTACCTCTTCCGGGACGTGGAATGGAACCACTGTCCCTGACGGGGTTTTCGTGATTGGATCAAGCGGAAGGGAGTCCCGGAACCCGGTTTCGCTGGAAAGCACTCATGGCTAAGAAGATCGTCAAGCGGGTTCAGCCCACCAAGCAAAAAGCCCAGAGCGTCAAGAAGGCTCCCCCCCCGAAGAAGCCCGCCAGCGTGCGACAGTCCGCTCCGGCGAAGGCCGCTCCGAAAACCGTCGTCCGCAAAAAATCCGCCGCGACGACCGAATCCCAACTCCGAACCATCGATAAGGATCTCGTCCAGCTCCTGAACAAGCGAATGGAACTGACCGTCGAGCAACTCACCGATCTCAAGGATCGGCACTCGGTCTGGTTCGATCCCAACGGCGACCAGGAACTCTGGGAGCGGATCGAGGCCGAAAGCGGTGGGACGATCCCCAATCAGACGCTGCGGTCGATTTTTCGCGAAGTCCTCAGCGCCTCCCGCAGCCGGGTGAAGGTGGTCCGGGCCGCCTACCTGGGGCCTCCGTTCAGCTTTTCGCACCTCGCGGCGATTGAGCACTTCGGCAAGAGTGCCGACCTCGTCCCGGTCAACACGATCGCCTCGGTGTTCGAGGAGGTCAATCGCGGGCATGCCGACTATGGCGTGGTGCCGATTGAGAACAGCACCGACGGGCGAATCGTCGACACCCTCGACATGTTCACCCGGCTACCGCTCCGCATCTGTGGCGAGGTGCAACTCGCGGTGCATCACAACTTGCTGTCGCGCTCGGCCCGCAGCGAGATCACCGAGATCTACAGCAAGCCACAGGCCCTCTCGCAGTGCCGCGACTGGCTCTCCCGCAGCATGCCGCGCGCCCGCACGATCGAAGTCACCAGCACCTCGACCGCGGCCCAGCTCGCCCGCGACAAACCGGGGGCCGCAGCGGTCGCCGGGAAGCAGGCGGCTGTGCAGTACGATTTGCAGATCGTGGCGGAGTGCATCGAAGACAACCCGCACAACGTGACGCGGTTCGCGATCATCGGCGACGAGGAAACGGTCCCGACCCGCAAGGACCGGACGGCGGTGCTGTTGCAGATTCCGCACGCTCCGGGGGCACTGGCGGATGCCTTGCAGTCGTTCAAGAACTACAAGGTGAACCTGACCTGGATCGAGTCATTCCCACTGCGCGGCCCGGAATCGGGCTACTTGTTCTTCCTCGATTTCGAGGGACACAAGAAAGACCCGACTGTTTCGAAGGCGATTGCCGCCCTGGAGAAAAAGGCGGTCCGCCTGTCGGTGCTGGGGTCGTACCCGCGCAGTGCCCCGATCGAGTGATTGAGGCACGACGTTTCGCGTCGTGCGTATCGACGCGGAGCGTCAAACCACAATCGAAACGGGACATCCAGGCACCTCTTTGGCCTCTCTCTTCGACCGATTTTCCAGAGTCGTGAAAATTTCGGTTGAATGACCTCTTTAGGTCATGACCATCATTTGATGACTGCTATGATGAATCGGATGTCCCGCGTTTTTGCCGCTCACACCAGCCCCAGGGAGGTCAGGCGATGAACAACGGGCGAGTCAAGGTTCTGTTGATCGACGACGACGAAGACGCCGTAGTTCTCACTCGGGGCATGCTGTCCGAAGTGTCGGGATCGGTGATTGAGTTGCATGGAGTCGGGACGTTTGAACTCGGGCTCGAAGCGATCCGCAACCAGGCCTTCGATGCCTATCTGGTCGATTATAGTCTGGGGGTTCAGAATGGCATCGAGCTGATCCAGATCGCCATCGCAGAGGGTTGCCGAGCGCCCCTGATTCTGATGACGGGCATGGGGCATCATGAAATTGATAAGCAGGCCATGCAGGCCGGTGCCGCCGATTTTCTCTCCAAGGGCCGGATCGACGGGGTGGACATCCAGCGCAGCGTGCTCCACGCGATCGAGCGCTTCCACGCCGCCGAGGAGCATCTCAAAAAAGATGCGGAACTGACGATGCTGTCGCAGCAGCTTCCGGTCATTCTGTGGACCACGGACGAACAACTGCACTTCACGTCCGGTTATGGGGCCGGTTTACAGAAGCTGGGTTTAATCCCCAACCAATTGGTGGGATTGTCGTTGTTGGATTACTTCAAGACACCGGGCGGCGGTCAGGAATTGATCGAGCCTCATGAGCGCGCCCTGCGCGGCGAGTCGGTGTCCTATCAGTCCACCTGGATGAATCGCCAGTATCGGATCCAGGTCAGTCCCTTGTGGCAGAACGGACAGCATCCCGGAACGAAACAGCTGTTGATCGGGACGGTGGGGATTGCGCTGGATATCACCGACACCCAACAGATCGAGGATGAGGTGAGCGCCGCCCGAAAGGTGCAGGTCGGCTTGCTCCCCGTCGAGTCGCCGCACATTCCAGGGTACGACATCGCCGGGGTCTGTCGTCCGACGTTGGCCACTGGAGGGGACTATTTCGATTACATTGCGATGCCCGATGGCTCGTGGGGCATCATGGTGGCGGATGTCAGCGGACACGGGTTTGCGTCGGCCCTGATCACGATGGAGGTGCGGCGTTTGATTCGCACGCTGGTGCGGTGGGGGGCCGATCTGGATGATATCCTGTCGGCCGCGAATCAGGCGGCCTGTGAGCATCCCGATGTCGATCGGAAATTTGTCACCCTGTTCTTTGCCTGCCTCAATCCCAAAGCCCACTCGTTCACTTATGGGGCCGCGGGACACCAGGGCTTCGTCCTCGATGCGGCGGGCGATGTGACACATCTCAAGGCGGTGTCCTGGCCCTTGGGAATGGTGGAGAGCGAGAAGTATCCCCGCAGTGGCCCGGTGCTGCTCGAGTCCGGTGATGTGTTTCTGCTGTTTACCGATGGGATCGACGAGACCTTTGATCTCACGGATAAAATCAAATTTGGCGTTCCGCGAGTCTTGGAACTCGTGCGGACTCACCGGCACC
>JAYTFV010000131.1:0-4351 GCA_043734065.1 Planctomycetota bacterium | reverse complement strand
TGATTCATGGCTTCGGTCGCTCCGTCGGTAAAGGCCACGATCGTATCTCCGGCGGCGATCTGGATCGACATCTCTTCATATTGCAGGTCCGGGACGATCCCCAGCGGCAGGCTCGCCTCCTCTTTGCCAAATGTGCTGATCGTCCCATCCTTGGAGCGCAGGATCGGCGTCAAATGCCCGGCGTTCACCACATGCAATTGATGCGTCTTCGGTTCCAGCACCATGCACAGGAACGTGATGAACCGGTGTCCCAGCCCGCTCGAGGCGATCTCCGCATTCAGGCGACTAATCGCCGTCGCCGGATTGGGCGAGGTCAAGAGTTGCAGCCGGGTCGACGAATACAACCGCGCCATCAACAGCGCGGCGGGCATCCCCTTCCCGGCCACATCGCCGATCGCGATCGCCAACCGACCATCCGGAAGCGGGATGTAATCAAAGTAATCCCCGCCGACGCTCATCGCCGCTTCGTAGTAGTCGCCGAAGATGTAGCCCGGCAGTTTGGGCCGGGACTTGGGAAGGAACCCGAGCTGCACCTGCCTGGCGAAATCCATGTCGCGTTCAATGGCCCGACGTTCCAGAGCCTCCTCATGCAGGCGGGCGTTCTGGATCGCCAAGCTGGCCTGCATCGACAGGCTCTCCAGCAGGTCGAGGTCGTCCTCGTCGAACGATTGAGTTTCGCTCCGGCTCACGATCTGGATCACGCCCAGCGGCACATCCTCTCCGTCCAGGAGCGGCACACACATCATCGAGCGGACCCCCATGCGGGCCAGGCTCGTGCTCTTCTTGAACCGCGAATCGTCGGTGATATTCGCGCTGAGGATCGACTCGCCAGTCTTCATCACGTAGCGCACGACCGTCATGCTGACCGCCACAGCGTCGGCCTTCTTGCCGCCACGAGCCTGTGTGGCTTTGACCTTCAGCTTGTCGGAGTCGGAGTCCTTGAGCAGCACGAACCCCTGGTCCGCCAGAGGGAAGATATTGAACAGCGTCGCCAGCAGCTTCGGCAGAACGGCATCGACCTCGAGTTGGCCGCCGAGGGCGCGGGCGATCTCCAGGATGCCGCGGAGCTTGACCTCCGGACGGGCGATGGTCCGCGAGTCGTTGGGCTTGGGGAGTTCGGCCTTGCGACGGATCTGTGAAGCCGACTCGAACTCCGGTTCGGCGAAAGACTCGGGCAGGATAAAAATCCGACTCTCGTCGATCGCATTGAACTCCACCCCCGTCGGGCCATCGGCTCCCACTCGCGGAGTTTCACCCAGGGTCTGGATATCGATGCTGGAGGCCGAGGCGTTCAGATCGATGCGGATGGTCGCGTCGCAGATGCGGATCAGATCCCCGTCCTTGAGCTCCTGCCGCCCCTCAATCACCTCCTCATTGAGATAGGTGCCGTTGCGGCTGCGCATGTCTTCCAGAAAGTATGAACCGTGACTTTCGAGGATCTGCGCATGCTGGCGGCTGATGGCGGCGTTATCGAGGACCAGTTCACATTCCGGATGCCGCCCCATGATCGTGCATT
The DNA here is from genome assembly GCA_043734065.1 of Planctomycetota bacterium. Classification (GTDB taxonomy): domain Bacteria; phylum Planctomycetota; class Planctomycetia; order Planctomycetales; family Planctomycetaceae; genus TH-plancto1. Next base: position 2,835 of record JAYTFV010000131.1, on the reverse strand, counting down.
CCCGAATGATCGGGTACGTCGGAGTGCTGGTCTCACCGCGAATGACTTGCAGAACCGCCACGGGGAAATGTTTCCGAAAGTGCAGGGGGACGGATGCAACTCCGCAGGAATGAGAAGCAGTGTACCCCGTCCGAGGGAAACGGGTCAAACGGCGGATCGGTGGGGTGGGACCGGTGTGTGCATCACGACGAGACATCGATCTGCTCGACCCGGCTGAGGAGTCGGCCCGAGGGGAGTCGCGTTTCGATCAACGCTCCGGCCTGGACTTCATCGGACCGATGCAACACGGCTCCGGTCGCGGTGTCGCTGGTAATGCTGTACCCACGAGAGAGCACCTTGAGCGGGGAGAGGGCGTCGAGGGTCGCAGCCAGCCGACTTAGCGCGGTATCACCGCGCAGCAGACGAGCTGCGCCCGCGCGGGTCAGGCGTTGGGACTGGTCCTCGAGACGCGATCGGAGTTGAGCCAGTTGCCGCAGCGGATCAGCGAGAACCGGACGGCCACTGAGTGACTCCAGCCGCGACCCAGCGGTCTCCAAGCGGTTCTCCAAGACCCGCCGCAGCCGCCGTTCGATCTGGGCGATCTCATGGAGCAGTTCCGCCGCATCCGGCACGACGATCTCGCCCGATTCGGAGGGGGTCAGTGCCCGCCGATCGGCGACGAGGTCGCTGATGCTCACATCAATTTCGTGACCGACCGCGCTGATGATCGGGATCGGACAGGCGGCGATCGCGCGGGCCACGACCTCTTCATTGAACGGCCACAAGTCTTCCAGACTCCCCCCGCCGCGACCGACGATCGCGACATCGACCCCCTCCAACTCAGGGAGCAAGCGAATCCCACGTGCGATCTTCTCGGCGGCTCCGTCGCCCTGGACCGGGACTGGCACGATCACGATGTGAGCGGCGGGCCAGCGGCGCAGGATGATCTGCAGCATGTCCTTGACGGCGGCTCCCTGCGGGCTGGTGACCAGCGCGATCCGCCGAGGGATACGCGGCAGCGGACGCTTGCGCTCCAGGGAAAAGAGTCCCTCCGCAGCCAGTTTCTCTCTCAACTGGCGAAACGCCAATTCGAGCGCCCCGATCCCCTCCGGGATCAGTTCATGCACGACGAGCTGATACGTCCCGCGCGCCGGGTAGAGGTCGAGCTGGCCAGCCGCGACGACCTCGAGGCCGTCCTTGAGTTGGAACTTGAGCTGGCGGGCGGTGTCGCGCCACAGGACCGCTCGCAACTGGGCGCTGCTGTCCTTGAGGGTCAGGAACACGTGCCCTTTGGCGCTGCGACTGACGTTGGAGACCTCACCCCGGATGGCGACGAGCGGAAAGTGGTCCTCGACATGCGACTTCAGCAGCCCGGTGAATTCAGAGACGCTCAGGATGGGGATTTGCTGCGGCACGTCAGGGGACTCACCGTGGGATAGGCTTCCAGCCTGTCATCTTCAGCCAGAGAGACTTCCGAAGTCCTCCGAGACTTCGGAAGTCTGGCAGTTCACTGCCGTCGGGAGGGCGTCGCCCTCCCAGCAGGCCGCCCTTCCGCCGCGTCGCCCTCCCGAGGGCTCGCTCACAGCCCGCGCGACAGCAGGTACAGCCCGAGCAGGATCAAGGCCATGAAGAATAGAATCTGCACGAACAGACGCACCGACTTCCGCAAGATCGTCGGCGTCGACTCGTAGCGGGTCGCGGTCCAGACCAGACTGACCACCGCAGCCAGCGGGAGGAGATTCAGGGTGTACATCATGTTTCGATCTCTGGGGGGGCAAGTGTAGCGACCTTCGCCAGAAGGTGGGCGGGTGCCAACAGACTTCGGAAGTCTTTGCCCGCGTGTGGACGCTGGGTCCGGGTTCCCTACGCTGCGGGAGCAGGCGACGGGGCGGGCTCTTCGTCGTTAATCCCGTAGGCCGGGCCTTCCACGGCATCCCAGATCGCCAGCAGGTTCATCAGCCCGGCGACCCACACGAAGACCATCGCCAACTCCTGGTACTTGCCCCGCTCACGATGCCACTCCACTTCCTCTTGGGCATCCAGCGGGCAAGCGAACCAGTTGACCAGGGAGCGAGGAATACTCCCCCGGAGATCACCGAGAGACTTGCCATTCTCATCACTCACCGAGCCGGTCACGGGAAGTTGTCGACCCGCGCGGACCGGCTGGTCGAGACGGACGTTGTCTTTGAGTTTTAGCGAGATCGGTTCCTGATTCAGCGTGCCGGTGAACTCTCCCGAGATCGCGGGACCGAAGTCGTTCTGGGCCGGGACCAGTGACAGAGTGCCGGTCACCGGGCCGGAGCGATTTCCGGCGGGTTCCCGCAAGTCGACGTGTCCCGTGAAGGGGAATGCCCGTGGCCCGGAGATCGTATCGGGCGACTTGTTCCCCTCGGAGTAGTACCGCTCCGATTGCCACATGGCCCACAGGGACGGCAGCCCGACGCCGCACTGGCCTCCGAACTTCAAGGCTGCGGGGAGACGGACATTTTTCTCGATCTTCGGTGCCTGGAGGGCCTTCCAATCCGACATGGCCATGCCGGTCCACCACGTCCCCCAGATGCAGATCGCGAAGACAAACGCCTTGAAGAATCGCTTCTGATAGAAGTGTCCGGCACCCGGGCACAGAAAGGCCAACACCCCCGCCATCACCGGGTTCTTGAGATCAATGGGAAGCGGCGGCACGGTCATGAACGGGCACTCGGACAATGGGGTGACACGATGCAGCGGATTCTAGGGATTCGTTTCCAAGAGGGCTAGGTGCGAGTCCGTCACGGCGAATCCCGAACTCAGTTGCCGCATCCGGCACGAATCGGGCATGTTTCTGCGTGACTGTCGAAGTGTGTGCGTGATTGGCGG
>JAYTFV010000130.1:0-1881 GCA_043734065.1 Planctomycetota bacterium | reverse complement strand
GCGGTTCCCGTTGGACAGATAATTTCAACGCAAAGACGCAAAGGCGCCAGGACGCAAAGTGGGAAAACTGGCAGTTCGGACCGATCAGCCTCCGGAAATTTGCGCAGCGCGCGAACATTTGCGACGTGAGTAGTACAGATTTAATCCTCCGATCATCGCTCGGTTTGTGATCTCTGGGCAAGGAGTCTGGCATCACAAAACCACATTCACCGGGAAGCCCCAGGCTGCTCAGCGTTGGCCCGTTGCACCAGGCCGCCCCAAGCCTCTCCCCCCAATCTGCCCCCCGATGAGATGGCTGTCGCTCGCGGGGAGAGGAGCCGGAAGCGTGGTGGCAGCCTTGTGGGCTTGGTCCCTGAGAAATCCTTCACGGCGTTGCCGAAGGGGTTGTCCACCCGCTCGCCCTGTGTGGAACCCCTTCAGGGTTCGTTCTGTGAGCGATCTCACCCAGGATGCAATCCCTGCGTCGCGACCCTGGGCTGTGATGTGCAATCCCTGCGGGGTCCGGAGTGGCCCTGGCCTCATGAAGCAGACGAATGTGTGGGGGCGGGAGTGCGTGGGGCGTCGGTGACGATTACGCCTCGCTGCCGTGAGAGCGCGGGGCGAGCTGACCAAGTCAGACGAGATCTTCACCCGCACAATCTCAACCGCCATGAAAACGCCGTTTCATCAGGCCACCCCGGGGACTAGCCCAGCAGCGGTTTGGGATAGGCAACACGCCCTCTTGACAACCGCATTACTCTGTCAGCAGACTCCCGGTCAGGAGAGAAGCACCGACTCGATTCCGATCCATCGGGAGTCGCGTGCCTCCAGCCCGCGAGAGGAGCGACCATGGCCATCACCCACGTCAACCGCAAAGGCCAAACCTACTACCTGCACATCGGCAAGACCCCGACAGGCAAGCCGAAGTACCAATTCTCAAAATCGAGCGAGGGAGCACTGGTCGACCAGTTCCCGGAGGGCTACGAGGTGCGTGAGCAACTCACGGGGCAGGTGTCTCTGCGACTCGCGAAGCCGAAACTCATCACCGACCAGGAGCTCCAGATCGTGGAACGGGAGCTGGCGAAAGTGGTCCCTGCGAATCGAGGCTACGTGAATCGAGACGGCAAAGTGCTGACCGTGAACGTCGCCAACACCGATGATCGGATGGAAGAGATCCTGCAACGCATCGGAGGGGGCATCACACCGTCCATGATCGAGTCGATGATGACCAGCTGCCAGCGGTACGAGTCGGCGTTTCGGTTTATTCTGCTCGATGGCGAACGACGCACATTCCAAACGGAACGATTCTGCTACCGAGGTTCGGTCGACGACTGGATCCACATCGGGAACTCCGGTCCGCTGGAATATCTGGCTCGGCTCTATCTGCAGCATGTGGGCCAGGAGTCGTACTTCGACCTCATCTGACCCACTCCCCACGCGCACTACTTCCGGAGCTGGTTGAACCGTGCCACCATCCGGTCCTTGAAGCCGGGCTGGTTCACGAGGTCTCGCATTTCCGCAACGGTGATCTGCTCCGCCAGACTCCCGATCAAATCGGCGTCACCGGGGAGGATCTTCTTCGCCATATCCAACCAGACCTTGGCCTGCGGAATCTGACCGGCGGCGAGTTCAATCTCGACCTGGCACATGGCCAGCATGCGGAACTCGGTGAAGTGCAGTTCGGAACGATCCAGGCAGGGGACGACGAGATTACGGGCCTCCTGCAATTGGCCGTTCCGTGTCAATTGCATGGCCACCGCCATCCGGGCAAACCCGTAATCGGGCCAGCGCTCATGAATCTCCTGCACCGCCCGATCATAGTCAAAACCTCTCTTGTCTTTCCGAACGACCGCGAGATTGAACTGGAGGCCGGGATCGTCCGGCGCACGCTGAGACGCCTCC
>JAYTFV010000129.1:0-14097 GCA_043734065.1 Planctomycetota bacterium | reverse complement strand
CGATGCTGTCCATGGGAAGTTCCTTCTTCCAGTTCGGTGAGTTGCGCCACAACCCCAGAAGGAGAAGGAACTTCCCGTTTTTACGCCAGAGCAGATTCTTTAACTTAATGCGTATGGGATTCTCCGTAGAATGGCGACCACACTCTTTCGAAAGTCTGAATGCGGTCGAGCGCTCCGCTTCGGGGACTCCGCGTCGCGGCTCAACTTCGTGCGGGTCGGCATGAGAGTATGAGAGCATGAGAGTTCTGTCTGAAAACTACCCAAGTCCTCCAATACCTCCAGGAAACCCAGTCTTCTTAACGCGATCCCCTCCAGGACCATTGCGAGTCTGAGCATGCTTTTCCTAACCGTAAAATCCGATTCAATGCCGATAACAAGGACAACCGTCAACAGGTTTTGCCGGCACTCCTTGTTGTGCGCCAGAAGATCGGTGATCTAGGCGGCATGGGAAGAATGCGACGGGACAGGGGGAGGGACCATGAAGAATTTCGGCCTCGTGATGTGCGGTTGTCTGTTGTGGACATCCGTGGTCAGCGCCCAGGCACCCTCCGCGTCACAGCGGATGACAGCTTCGCCACTGCTGGGCGGAGCCTCGACAGGCCAGCCGGGGATGCCGCCGCTGAGTGCCGTGTTTGCCGACCGGAATGAGAGTACCTTCGGCCATCCTTTCCGGCTCACGGGGAAGTCCTCGTCGTCGGCTGCCATCTCCACCATCGGTTATGAGGAGTACCAGCCGCAGCCTGCGGACGCTGGCGTTCCATACTCGGAGCAGTCCGCTGACCTGGGTCTGCAAACGCAGGATCCCTTTTGTTCGAACGAGACTTCGGAGTGGGTGGATGTGTCGGGTCTCGATCTGCATGGGGTCTTGCCCTATTACTCGCACCTGCAATACAGCACGGGATCGGTCAAGCGTCGTGGTGATATCGTCGGCTTCTACGGATACGCCTCCACGACGTTTGACTTGGTGGAAGTGGGGATCGAGACGACCGGCATCGATTTCAGGAGCGGGTTCCAATACCGTCAGGAGGACTACACCGTCATCTGGAACAACTACAGCATCAAAAACTTCCGCTGGCGGGCCGGGGTCCACTACATAAGCAGCAATGCCAAAACGACCAACGGAGGAATCATCGGGATCCTGGGGGCACACTTCACGCGAGATCGCTGGGAAGCGGGGACCGATTTCTATGCGACCAACTATCAGAACTTTCTTCCCTCGCTGACCGTGACGCAGGTGAGTCCCCACATTGTGTTCCCCTATGGTCCGGCGAAGGGCGAGCTGCGGGGTTATTACATTCATGCCGATCGGAACTTGGGTCTGGGGAAGCGGGACTTCCTGTCCATTGAGGGGCGGCTGTCCCAGGATTTCGGAAAGTTCACATTGGGAGGTTACGGCTGGGGTGGGGAGCAGACATTCGCGGTCCGCAACGAGGGTTTCGTGGTGTTCAACCTGACCGAGCTGCACCGGGCGGGCTTCGGCCTGGAAGCGGGCTACAAATTCACGGATCACACGAAACTCACCGGTCGCGGCGGTCAGGAATTCTTTTCGGACTTCAACACCCACTCGAAGGCTCAACAAACATTCTTGAGTGTGTTACTATTGCACACGTTCTGACCTGCCTCCTGCGAGACTCATCATGAATCACCTTGGATTGACGATGCTGCTGGCCCTGACTCTGGGCCAGGCGACCCCGACCGACATCAGCCCCAAACTCGAATCCGCCTTCGCCAAATCGATTGCTTACGAAAAGCAAGTGCAATACCCCGACGCGATCAAGGCCCTCACCGACCTGCCCGCTGTTGAGCAGGGTTCCTACTTCACCCAGCTCCGTCTGGGCTGGCTCAACTATAAGAGCGCCAAGTACACCGAAGCCGAGACCGCTTACAGGGCTGCTCTGGGGACGATGCCCACCGCCACAGAGGCCAAGCTGGGGCTGTCCCTGGTCTTGCTGGCCCAGCTGCGCTTTGCCGAAGCGGAGATGCTGTGCCAGGAAGTGCTGCAAGAAGATCCGGGGAACTACTTTGCCAATCTGCGTCTGGCCTATGCGTTACGGAATCAGTCGAAGTTCGACCAGGCCGAAGCCGTCAACAAGCTCCTGATGGATCGCTACCCGACCGATGTCAGTGTGTTGTTGGAGGCGGGCTTGACCAAAGTCGGCCAGAAGGACAAGCCAGCTGCCGATCAGATTTTCCGCCGGGTGCTGCTGCTGGATGCGGACAACGCGATTGCGAATCAACAACTCGGACGTGCGAGTAAAAAAAAAGCTGGGTAGTCCCTAACCGATCGGCCAGTGCGGAAGCTCTGCTCAACGAAGGCCGCTCGATGGCCTGCCAAATGCGTTACGACGAGGCCATCGAGTTCCTGCAAGTGGCCAACGAGAAGGCCCCCACAGATCCCCGCCCTCTGTACTTGCTGGCTTACTGCCAGGGGAACCTGGGCGACACGACCACTGCGGGGGTCACTCTGAAAGCCGGGTGTGCCCTCGAACAAAAAGGGTCTGGGTTCAGCTGGCCGCAATATATGGAGCGAGTCCAGGGACCGATGCGGGCCTGGATGGAAAAGGAACGCCAGCTCCATCTCCGGGCGATGAAGTGACGGCCCCAAGGGGGGCGCGGGCAGTTCGGAAAGCAGAGTGATATTGACGTAGCTGCCCCTCGCTAGAGGACGGGGGTGTGAGCCAGGACGCCCGCGTTCTGGCGAACGCAGCTACTGCGAAAGTGCCTGCTCACTGATGCCCTTCCGCATTCTGAAAAAAATGGCGAGCCATTTTCGGCACCGTGGTGTTCAACTCTCGTCAGACACGCCATCGGCGACCTGGATGAACGAGAGCTCCCCCGAGAAAGTCTTGCATCATGAAAAAGCTTGCCAAGCTGGCTGTCAGTGATGAAGGGTTTGTGTTCGATCCGACCACGGGGGACAGCTACCTGATGAATCGCGTCGGCACGGCGATCGTGCGCGGTTTGCAGCAGGGCCGCTCGGAAGACGAGGTCGTGCAAGACATCCTGCAAGAGTTCGAATGCTCCGAAGAGAAGGCCACCCGCGATGTGGCTGACTTCACCGATCGCCTGAAGACGATGCACCTGTTGTAAGGCGATCGTCGCCTGGACCCCCAGGTCCGGGCGAAACGGACCTGGGGATCCGTTCCACAGGTCGGCCATCACTGACCGTGCGGGCTCCCCGCGTTCTGGCGAACGCAGCTACCACTCGAATCCCGAAGCCCGAAGCCCAACCTCCCTCCGGCCAGTCATGAAACCTCTCATCATCGGTGTCTCCGGAATCAACGCGGTCGACAATCCGGGACCGGGGATTGGGGTTGCGCGGAGCCTCAAAGAGGACCAAGACCTCAGCGTCAAGATCATCGGTCTGGCGTACGACGCACTCGAGCCGGGGATCTATATGGACTGGCTGATCGACCAGTCGTTTACCGTGCCGTATCCCTCGGGCGATGGCGAGGGTTTCTTGAAACGGTTGCGGTTGATCCAGAAGCAAACCGGGTTGCAGTGCATGATTCCGAACCTGGATGCGGAACTGCCGTTGTACATTCGGTACGCGGAAGAAATCGAAGCGCTGGGCATTCGGGTCTTGGTTCCGACGATGAACCAATTCAAGCTGAGGAGCAAGGACCAGTTGGTCGACCTGGCCAAGAAGATGAAGATCAAGGCCCCGCCGACCAATGTCGTCCAGAACGACGAACAGTTCGCTGCGACCTTGCGGACGTTCGGGTTTCCGATCATCGTCAAGGGCGTATTCTACGAAGCGTACAAAGCGTACACGGAGGCGGAAGCGTACAAGCACTATCGGTCGTTGAGTGCCAAGTGGGGCTTCCCAATCATCGTGCAGCAACTGGTCACCGGGGACGAACTGAACGTCGTCGGGCTGGGAGACGGCGAAGGGGCCACGCTGGGACTGGTCGGCATGAAGAAGATGTCGGTGACGGCGATCGGCAAAGTCTGGTCCGCCGTGTCAATCAAGCATGAGGCCATGCTGTCGGCCGCCAAGCGCTTCGTGAAAGCCTTCCAGTGGCGGGGGCCGTTTGAACTGGAGTGCATGGTCTCGCAGGACGATGTGTACCTGATCGAGATCAATCCGCGCTTCCCCGCTTGGACCTACTTCGCGACCGGTGTCGGGGTCAACCTGCCTTCGCGGCTGGTGCGAAAGATGTTCGACCTGCCGCTCGGCAAGACGCCGAGCTACTCCGCCGGGAAAATGTTCATGCGCTACACGTACGAGATCGTGACCGAGATGGACCGCTTCCAGCAGATCATGACCGTTGGCAATACGTAATGGTGTAGCTGCGTTCGCCAGAACGCGGGGAGCCCGCACTCTGGCAAGTGCAGCTACCAGACAAGTCGTACTCCCCAGTGGTTCTCCCAGACCCCACGAAGCCCGTCACCACCGAAAGCCCTCACATCATGAAGAGCGTCTACGAAAAGCCGGTGATCACCAAGCTGCAATCCAGCCTGATGAACAAGTTCGGACTGAGTACCGCCGGGCGGAGTCGCTCGCGGCCGGACATCGACGGGGCTTCGATCCCCGAGATGATCGCCAAGCACGGGTCGCCGCTGTTCGTGTTTTCCGAGCAGGCGATCCGCCGCAAGTACCGCCAATATCACCGGGCGTTTTCCACGCGCTATCCCAATGTCGTGATCGGTTGGTCGTATAAGACGAACTACCTCAAGGCGATCTGCGCGTTGATGCACGAGCAGGGGGCCATCGCCGAGGTCGTCTCCAAAATGGAGTACCAGAAGGCCAAGGCCCTCGGCGTGCCTGGCGATCAAATCATCTTCAATGGACCGCACAAGTCGAAGGACATTCTGTTGCAGGCCGTTCAAGATGGGGCGACGATCAACATCGACCACCAGGACGAGATCGAGGATCTGGAATCGATCGCCCGCAAGCTCGGTCGCCCGATCAAGGTCGGGATTCGCCTCAACCTCGACTCGGGGATCTACCCGCAATGGTCGCGGTTCGGGTTCAACCTCGAAACCGGCCAGGCGATGGATGTCATCCGCCACATGTCGCATGAAGGCCTGCTGGAACTCGATGGCCTGCATTGCCACATCGGGACGTTCATTCTCGACACAGCTGCGTATGGCCGCCAAGTCCGCAAGATGGTGGGGTTCGCCCAGGAGGTCGAGAAGCGGTTCGGCTTCCGCGTGAGTTACCTGGACGTGGGCGGCGGGTTCCCGTCTCGAAACAAGCTGAAGGGGAGCTATCTGTCGCCCGATGTGATGATCCCCTCCATCGATGAGTATGCCGAGTCGTTGTGCGATGCGCTGCTCGATGCACTCCCCGCCGACTGGCGTCCGAAGTTGATCCTGGAATCGGGACGTATGCTGGTCGAAGAGGCGGGCTCTCTGGTGACCTCGGTCCTGGCCGCCAAACGACTGGCCGATGGCATGCGGGCGTACGTCCTCGATGCCGGAGTGAACCTGTTATACACAGCCACGTGGTACAAGTTTCAGATCGAGACGGTCGAAGAGCAAAGCGGTTTGACGGAACCCTGCGTGCTCTACGGCCCGCTGTGCATGAACATTGATGTCGTCGATGACTACTTGCAACTCCCCCCGCTGAGTCGAGGTCAACAACTGGTGATCTCTCCGGTGGGGGCCTACAACAACACGCAGTGGATGCAGTTCATCGAGTACCGCCCGGCGATTGTGATGGTCGGGGAAGACGGCCAGGTCGACGTGATCCGCGAAGCCGAAGAACTCAGCGACGTGGAACACCGCGAACGCCTGCCGGAGCGGTTCGTCCACGCGGGCTCATCGATCAAAGGACACGTACACGCTGCACCGACCAAGGCCACGCCCCCTCCCGAGAAGAAGGCCAAGCCGACGCGACCCAAGAAGTCATGAACGGGGGGCTCCTGACAGGCGAGCCGGGGGACTCGCGTTGTCGTATCTGCTCAAGATCGCCGGTCGGAGAGGATCTCGCGGAGGCTGATGACGAAGCCCTGGAGTTGGTCCTTCGACTCGCTGCAAGTGATATCCAGCGAGCCGTCTTCCTGCTGGATGGTGATGGTCTTCTCGAAGATTCCGACGACGAAGATAAAGGCCACAGGGACGGCCAGGACATAGAGTATGCAACCCAGCCAGTTGCCGTCCGTGGCGTATTTTCCGAGAGCGACCAGCCCCCCGGCGATGGCAGCAAACACGAATGAAAAGGGATCGAACTTGTAACCGAATCGCACCGAGACAATCGACCGCAAGCCAATGCTCATGATCGTCGAGCCGTCTTCGTTGAGCCGCAGCAGGCGGTCTCCCTGGACCTGGAGCCGGGTGTCAGGCAGGGCCAGCTCGGGCTCGTCAAAGTCGTCGTCGAAGTCCTCGTCCTCGTTCCAAGGCATGGCAGGTCGTTCTCCAGGGTGAGGTGGAATGTTTGGAACCGAATGGGTTTGAAGGGGGCGGGTGGCAGGCCCTGACGCTTCGAGAAGGGCCGTGTCTGGTGAATCACTCCAGTCAGCGTCAAGCTTCATGCCAGTCCATCAATGGCAGCCTCAGATGTTCGCCGCCAGCACGCCGACATCCACATGGAAGTATTCGGCCAGTTTGCGGATCATTTGCCGACTGAATGTCTTCTTCCCGGCGAGCACTTCGGAAATCGAGGACTTCGGCACCCCGGTGTCATGGCTCAATTGCATCTGGGACACCCCCTGGACCTCCATCAGATGACGCAGCATGTCGGCGTCGGAGGCTGGCTCGATGGCATGATGCTCATCTTCGTAAGTACCCATGAGGTCGCTCAGGGCGTCGAGATAGGTCTCGTAGCCTTCGTCGAGCTTGTCACGAGTGAGCAGTCTGTCCATGACCCGCTGTGCTTCGGCCAGGTGCTCGTCGGACTTAATCGACGCCAAGGGGAATACTCGCACAAGCTCCATGTAAGAGTCTCGACACTTCCCCTTGAGACGGAATTTTGACTTGGCGGCCATCGTCAGGTTCCTCGTTTCTTTCGCTTTCCAGGGAAGGCTTTGGTTGTCTGACTGGGCTTAGGTGGGGGAGGCTCGAAGCAACCGCAATCCGCCTTCCATTTGGCATCGTCATATTCGGCGTGCGTCATGCACTTCAGGATAAAGATCTTCTGGCTCGGATACAGGATGCGGGTTGCCAGCCGGTACTTGTTTCCCCCGCTGTTGAACACCACGCAGTTCCCGACAAGGCTCGCCGATCCAAACTCGGCCTTCACGTCCGCCCATGAATGCCACGCCACGCTGTTGTGGCTGACATGGGCGTGCCACGCTCGCAAAGGGCCTTCCGAATCCTCGTATCCGGGAGTCTCCCAAAACTCTCGAAGTCGTGTTTTGGAGATGACCCGCATCTGCTGCTCCTGTGATCGGCACTCTCACTGATCGTAGTTCGTAGAACTCGAACCAGCAACCACGGAGTTCGCAGATTGCGAACCAAGTGATGGAGGAGTACATACGGCAGGCGCTGAAACCCAGTCGCGGAGCGAATTCGCCCAAGGACTACTCCGCCTCGGCCACCTTCTTGGCCGCTTTCTTCTTCACGGCCTTTTTCTTGGTCGCGGCCTTCTTCGTGGCGGTCTTGGTCGTCTTCTTGGCAGCGGCCTTCTTGCGACTGGTCTTCTTGCCGCCGCCCGCGGCGGCACGTTCGGCGAGGAGCGGGATCGCTTCTTCGAGGGTGAAGGTCGCGACATCGGAGCCTTTGGGGATCGTGGCGTTGACGCTGCCGTGTTTGACGTAGTGGCCATACTTGCCGTCGTAGATGCCGACCGGCTCGTCGTCGTCAGGGTGCTTCCCGAGGTCGCGGATCGGCTCAGCTCCGGCCTTCACGCGGGCCATCGCCAGCAGTTCCAGCCCGCGCGGCAGCCCGATCGTCAACACATCGTCGGTCTTCTGCAGCGACTTGAACTTGCGGTTGTGTTCGACGTACGGACCAAACCGGCCAATGCCCGCGTTCACGGGCTTGCCGTCCTCGGGGTGTGGGCCGAGGTTACGCGGCATGCTCAGCAGCTTGAGGGCCAGATCGAGCGTCACGGTCGACGGGTCGGTTCCCTTGGGGATTGACGACCGCTTCGGCTTCGGGTTCTCATCCGAGACCTCGCCGAGTTGAACGTACGGCCCGAACCGCCCGGTCAGCGAGAACACCGGCACCCCTTCGTCCGGGTGCATCCCCAGGGATTCCGGCCCACGTGCCTTGGCCTCGAACAGCTTGTCAGCCAGCTCGTTGTTGATGTCATCCGGGGAGACATCTTCGGGGAGCGGCGCGGTGAGGGTCACGTCCCCTTCGATCCGTTGCAGGTACGGCCCATAGCGACCGATGCGGACGGTCGCGTTGAGGCCCTCGATATTGACGCTGCACGCCTTCTTCGGGTCGATGTTCGCTTCTTGGTGCTTGACCGTCGCTTCGAGGCCATTTTCGCCGGAGTAGAAGTGACGCAGGTACGGCAGGTACTCCTGGACCCCGTTCGAGATGTCGTCCAGCGACTGCTCCATCTGAGCGGTGAATTGCAGGTCGACGAGCTTGGGGAAGTATTCTTCCAGCAGCTTGGAGACGGCGAATGCTTTGAAGGTCGGGATCAGTTGGTTGCCGGTTTTGTTGACGTAGCCCCGGTCCTGCACCGTGCTGATGATGCTGGCGTAGGTCGACGGTCGACCGACTCCCTCGGCTTCGAGTTTCTTGACGAGCGTGGCTTCCGTGTAGCGGGCCGGGGGCTTGGTTTCATGGCCCAGCGGCTCGATCTTCTGGAGGCCGATCTTGTCGTGCTCCTTCAGGGGGGGCAGGGCGGTGTCGCGGTCTTCGAGGGCGGCTTCCGGGTCGTCCGCTCCCTCGACATAGGCCCGGAAGAAGCCGGGGAACTCCACGACTTGGCCCGTCGCGCGGAACTCAGTGTCGGCGGCCTCAATCGTGGCCGATTCCTGCCGCAACCGGGCGTCGGCCATCTGGCAGGCCATCGTCCGCTTCCAGATCAATTCGTAGAGAGAAAGCTCGCGACCGCTGAGACCGATCTGGTCGCCGGTGAGCATCTCAGTGCCCGCCGGGCGGATGGCTTCGTGGGCCTCCTGGGCGTTCTTGGTCTTGCTGGCGAAGACGCGCGGCGTGGGACTCAGGTACTCCTGACCATAGGTCTCGGCGATCCGGGTGCGGGCGGCTGTGACTGCTTCCTGCGACAGGTTCACGCTGTCGGTTCGCATGTAAGTGATGTAGCCATCTTCGTAGAGTCGCTGGGCGACCTGCATCGTCTCCTTGGCGGAAAGCCTGAGCTTGTTGTTGGCATCCTGTTGGAGGCTACTCGTGGTGAAGGGGGCATACGGGCGGCGGACAGACGGCTTCGACTCGACCGAGGAGACGGTCCACGGGGCGTCCTTAATCCGGGTCTGGACATCTTTGGCCAGCTTCTCGTCGAGCAATACGACTTTGTCCGCGACCGAGGTCTGCAAGTGCCCGGTGTGTTCGTCGAAGTCCTTGCCGGTGGCGACCCGCTTGCCGCCGACCGTCGAAAGTTCGGCGGTGAACTGGCCTCCCGACGGAGCGGTCACATACGCCTTAATGTCCCAATAGGTGCCGCTGTGGAACGCCAGCCGCTCCAGCTCCCGCTGGACCATGACCCGCACGGCCACGCTCTGCACCCGCCCGGCGGAGAGCTTGGGGGCCACCTTCTTCCACAGCAGCGGACTGAGGGTGTAGCCGTAGAGCCGGTCGAGGACGCGGCGGGTTTCCTGCGCCCGGACCAGATTCATGTCGAGGTCGCGGGTGTGCTTGAGGGCGTCGAGGATCGCCGGTTTGGTGATTTCGGAGAACACCATCCGCTTGACGGGCACCTTGGGTTGCAGCAGGTCCGCGAGGTGCCAGCCAATGCTCTCGCCTTCGCGGTCTTCGTCTGTCGCCAGAATGAGTTCGTCGGCACCCTTAAGGGCCTTTTTCAGCTCCGCGATCGTTTTCTTCTTCTCGGCGGGCACGAGATACAGCGGAGCAAAGTCCTTTTCGACATCCACGCCGAGGGCGGTCCAGCCCATCGCCTTCATCTCGGCAGTGACATCGGCGGCCTTTTGTGGAAGGTCGCGAATGTGCCCCACGCTGGCCAGCACCTCGTAATTGCTGCCGAGGAAGCCGCCGATCTTCTTGGCCTTGGCGGGCGATTCCACGATCACCAGGGTCATTTTGCTCTTCGACTTGTCAGACACCGATCACCCGATTCTTGAGAGAAGCTGTCAGCGGTCATCAGGAAGCTGTCAGCCATCAGCTGTCAGCCATCAGCCAGAAACCGTCCGATGCGTGCCGTCCGGGTCCAGTATCCGGCAGTCAACCACCTTCTGGCTGACCGCTGAAAGCTGACCGCTGACGGCTCATTCCGGTCCCTCTTGCGGGGGGGGTGGGGAGAGCTACAATGCGGCTCGCCACCCTCCGACCACAACACGTTGTGAGCTTCCTTACGGAATTTCGCGCCGGGTTGTCAAGTCACGGCCCCTGTGCCGGGTTGTTGTTCCCGATGCTCCAGTTGCGTCAAACCCCAGTCTTTTCTGTGGTGAGATGCCTTTGGAGGCCGGGGAGAAGAACTCGGGAAAAAATCTCGACCGGCCTCCTCGCGGAGGCCCGAGAGCGCCCCCAGCGACACTCGCGCCCGAATTCCCGGGCGCGTCTTGCAGTCAAGGATCACGGATGTCGACACCGTTTGAACTCCTCCGCCATCACAAGAAGGTCGGCCTGGCTGCCGTCACGGGGATCGCGGTACTCTCCTTTATCGTGAACGATGCCACGAACAATTCGGGGCAGATGTCCCCGGTGAGCGTGGCGGCGCTGGTGATCGGGGGTCTGGCGCTGGTCGGCTGGGTCTGGGGAGCCAATCAAGGGAAGTCCGGCGAGAATGCCATCTTCGGTGGCGTCTTTGGTCTGGCCATCACCATGGTCTTCATGTTCATGGGGAGGCCACCAGCGGCGATCTCCGCCGCCACGGGCAACATCTCCAGCGATGCTCTGCAATCGATCAGGCATCAACGGAACCTGGCCAACCAGATGGTCAGCCGGGTCTACTCTTCCAACCGGTTCAACAGAATGTTCGGCCGGCCACCGCTCTTCGGTTTTAATATCCGCAACCAGAATGACGACCTGCTGATCACCGAGTTGTTCAACCGCGAAGCGGACGAACTGGGGATCGAGATCACTGATGACGCGGTCATGACCTACCTGAAACAGGCCGCAAAGAGTCAACTCGATGACCGCGAAAAGGAACTGCTGACCCAGGAGATATTCTCGGAGGCCGTCCAGCAGACCGAAGCCAGCACTCCGGGGACCAAAGAAGAAACGATCATCAACGCCATCCGCCGCGAGTTGCGGGCTCAACGGGCCTACTACACGCTCTATGGCGGAAGCCGCATGACCCCCGCCGATGTCTGGGATCTGCACCGCAAGCTGAATACCCGCCAGTCAGCCCAGTTCGTGGGCCTGCCGGTGGCTGACTTCATCGACAAGGATGCGAAGCCTAGCGAGGCCGACCTGAAGCAGACCTTGGAGGACTACAAGACCAACGTCCCGAACTTCACCGCCGAAGGCAAACCGGAGCCTGGTCGACCGGGGCTGTTCCTGGATCGCCGCGTGCGGGTGGCGTACCTGGAACCAAACTACGAAGAGATCGAAAAGCGGGCGGGCGAGGTCACCGAGGAGGAGATCCAAGCCCGCTACGAGAAGCAGTATAAGCGCGGGATGCCCCAGCTCGATGCACATGGGAACCTGATCTTCCCGGACATGCTGGAATTCCCAAAGATGCCAGTGCTGCCCCATGTCCCCAAGGCCCCCTCGACGACTCCCGATCCGGCTGCGCCCGCGGCACCCAAGCCTGCGGATGCGACGACTCCAGCGCCGGGAACACCGGTTGGAGACAAGCCCGCCGAGCCAGCGAAGCCTGCGGCGGACGGCGACAAGCCCGCAGCCCCGGCGACCCCGCCTGTCACCGAGAAACCAGCCACCGAGAAACCGACCACAGAAAAACCCGCGACAGAAAAACCCGCCGACCCGCCTGCCAAGCCGGACGGTGCTTCGCTCCGTCCTCGCGCGTCCCAGCTCCAACCGGTCGTGCTCGTCGAGGATCAGCCTGCGGCAGCGGCGGCACCGCCTGCGGAAGCAACTCCAGCGGCTGAGACTCCCGCAGCCCCCGCCCCCGAAAAGCCCGCTGCTCCGGCCACGGGTGAGAAGCCTGCGGAAGAGAAGCCTGCGGAGAACAAGCCTGCGGCAGACAAACCGGCTGGTGACAAGCCTGCGGAAACTCCCACCACTCCGGCGGCGGGCGACAAGCCCGCAGCGGCTCCGCTGATTGTCTCACCTTTGGACGAGAAGGATCTCGACACGGATCCCCCTCCGCCGGTCGCCAAGGTTCACCCCCTGAACGAAGAGAAGCGGAAGGAGATTCGCGACGAGCTGCTGGCGGAAAAGACAAAGCCGCTTCTGGAAGAGAAGGTGAATGCTGCCCGCGACTACATGAACGATCTGCATCTGAACGTGGCGGAATATCTCGATCATGAGAAGGCCCTCAAAGACAAGACCGGCAAACTGAAGAAAACCGAGTTGTCGAAGGAGGCCCTCTCCCCCGAAGAGGCGACGAAGCAGCTCCAAGCCTACGCGAAGAAGCATGGACTCATTTACACCGAGACACCGCTGCTGACGTTCCGGGAACTGCTCGATTCCGAAGATGACCCCGTGGGCGGAGCAGGAGTCGGCCCGCAGGGGAAGCAGGGGAACGTGGCCAGCGTCCTCAGCCAGACCCAGCCGGATGTCCTCTATTCCGCCTCGACCGCGTTCGACCTTCAGCGCAAGGCCAACTATGCCTTCTGGAAGATCGAGGATGTCAAAGCCCACATCCCCGCCTCACTGGAGGAGCCGGGCGTGAAGGAGATGGTCATTCAGGCCTGGCGGACCCTCAAGGCCCGTCCGCTGGCCGAAAAGCGCGCCCAGGAACTGGTCGACTTCGTCAAAAAGTCTGACAAGCCGATGGCCGAAGCTCTCGCTGAGCAGACCGTCACGGGGAGCCAGGACAAGAGCCTGTTTGTGACGGTCCTCAATCCCGGGGAGTTCTCCTGGTTCGAGCGTCCGCTCGTTTCGCCTCAGTCTCGTCAGGACAGCGCTCCCCGGCTGGGAGCGATTCAAGGTGTTCAGGGAGTGAATATGGTCTTCATGGCCAAGGTGTTCGATGACATGCAACCCGGCTCTGTCGGTGTGGTCCCGAACGATGACCGCTCGGTCTATTACGTGACCCGCATTGAGAAACGCACTCCCGCCACCGAGGCCGAAATCGCCGTCATGCGGAGACAGTTCCTCGAAAGCCAGGGCGACCTGTCACGGTACGCCACGGAGATTTCCAGTTCCTACGTCGGCCACCCGTTCAATCTCTTGTTCGTCAAGCACGGCGTCAAACGACCGGCGGAGGACGAGGAGAACGACCAGTAACCGCCCGGTCGGACACCGGCGAGCCGGGCGGCGTCAGCCCCCGGACTCTTTCGATCTCCGACCGGTCCCGGGGCTGATGTCTTCCGGCTCGCCTGATCGGCGAGTGACGAGCCGCGAGCGCCACAGACTTCCGAATATACCGCCTGTACCAGCCAAACCCAGGACTCTGTTCGTAGCGATCTCCCCTGCCGATATGCTCTCTGGATGATCCTAGGTGCATGTGTCAGGAGGACCGTAAAATGCCCCCCATTGATCCGCAGTGGCAGGCTGTGATTGAACGCAGCATTCAAGAGTTGTTGACGTGGGTCGGTTTCGGCACGCTGGTCGGCCTCACGGCCAAGGCCCTCATGCCGGGTCGCGACCCCGGCGGGACAGTGGCCACCCTCCTGATGGGGATTGTCGGCAGCGTGATCGGTTGCGGCACGTTGAGTTTCTTTGTCAGCGGTGCCAAGATCACGCCGATCAGCCTGTGGGGCTTTGTGGCGGCGACGAGCGGGGCGTTTCTCCTGCTGGCGTTTTACCGCATCCTCGGAGCAGGCCGTCGGCAGCAGGTCGATGTCTGGCTGGAAGGCCCCGTCTCCCGTCGCCGAACCGCCGTGCGGGAAGTCGTGCGGATGTAACGCGGGTCGCGACCTTCTAGCGAAAGTAGCTGCGTTCGCCAGAACGCGGGCGATTGGAGAAAGACTTCCGAAGTCTTCG